>NZ_LPVS01000003.1:0-12311 GCF_014843905.1 Mesorhizobium silamurunense
GATGGGCCAGAACGAACTTCAAACCGGATTAGATCAAAGGGGCAAGGTCAGTCAGCGGAAAGGGATGCGTCGGATTGAGCTGCAACAAGCCCTAGAGTTGGGCTCAGCTTGTCAGAGCCGCTGTCAAGCTGGTTTCGGCCCATAATACAAATCGCTGCTCGCCGGTCACCGCAGATCGTCCGGCAGGTTTGCGCTCACAAAATTTCCGCACACTGCCCACATTGATCAACGTCGCTGCTAGGAAGCATGCAGCAATTCCTGCAGTCGGACCGGCAGGTGCGGCGAGGCATGCAATTCGGCACAGCTCCTTTTCCATCGCCGGAGATATTCGGCGATCGGAACCCCGCTGCGGCCAGGCCAGCGGTTGAGCGCGCCCAGCGCCTCGATACATTCGGGCGTGCGGTCGTATTCGGCGAGCAGGATCACGGACATTGCCCGAGCGAATGGATTGAGGCCAGGTATTTCGATCTCGTTGCGGTGATCGGTGAACCATGCCGCAGCGTCGCTGGTAAGCCCCTGTTGGTCGGCGAGCGCGCTATAGCCTCTGATCATATCCTCGCTATAGTTTCCAATAGAATCACCGAAAGCGTTGTCGCCGGCGAAGGGCGGGTCCTCCTTCCAGCCTTTCGCCAACCGCCTGAGGCCACGCAGCGAGAACGCTTCGACCATCGCTTCTTCCAGCCACTGGCAGGGCGGCGCCGGCTTGGCATCCGGCTGCCAACTGTTGGCGAGTACGTGGCCAAGCTCGTGCCCGAACTGGTAGGCAAGCTTCGACCAGTCCCTTTCGCCGATGTCGACAATGATCCAAGCCAAACTGCTGCCGTCCGGATGCAGCCAGATCGCCGGCTGGCCGGAGGTGTGCTCGTCGACCCGGAGCCGCATAGGCTGGCGATCAGAGAGGAGTCGGATGCCGTCCAGGCAGGCGTGCCGCATGCGTTCGATGACCTGTTCTGCCGCGTGCGGAAGCATGTGGCCCCAATTGCCCGCGAGCTCGACGGGGGCGGAGAGGAGCGTCGCGGAGGGAGCAGTTGGGGATAGCGGCATCGCTGCGTCGTTCGGTTCCAAGCTGGCCGAAAACTTTGCTATTGCGGTAGCCGAACCTGCCGCAACGATGGCGCCGAGCGCCAGCTCTCGCCGCGTCATAAACTCTCCAATTGCTGGAAGCAAATCATCTTCGATGATGTCATCCGAGGCATCTCGCCAGCTATCACCGAACCAGCTAGACTCGGATTTTTCAAGTGGAGCCTTGGGCGCAAGCTGGCCCGCGCGATGCAAAGAAGAACACGCGGACCGGGACACAAAGAAGGTCTGAAGGCGTGATAGACGAAATTTTCGTGATCAATCTCGACCGAAGCGTCGGGCGTCTGGATAATTTTCGCAAGTTAAACCCGCACGTCCGAAATATTCGAAGGTTCTCCGGGGTGGACGGTAAGTCAGTTGATCGAGATCGGCTGATGAGCGATCAGATCATCGCCCCAAATTTAGACTACGCGGCTGGCAGTTTGGGCTGCGCCATTTCGCACGTGACACTCTGGAGAGAGGCTGTCGGACGGCACAAAGTGATAACTGTTGCCGAAGACGATGCGATCTTCTCTCGCGAGTTCGAACGGCATACGAGTTCGCTGTTGTCGAATATTCGAGGCGACTGGGACTTTATCCTGTGGAGTGCAAGCTTGCGATGCTATGCCTGGCTAAACGCCCTTCCTGGCGGGACCGGTGCCAGGCTGGAGTTCTTTCCGGGTGAAGTCATGACGCATATTGCGGACTTCCAGGAGGCGGTAATCGAACCTACTCTGCTTCGAGCGCACTATCTGCTCGGCACAGTTTGTTATTCCGTCTCGCCACGTGGCGCGCGAGCGCTGTTGGAGTGGTGCCTTCCGATACGGCCGATGATTGTCGATTTTGCGGGCTTCGGACTAAGGCTGAACAATACAGGAATTGATTGCATCATGGCCGGCGTGATGCCGTCGCTCAAAGCCTACGTGTGCTTGCCGCCGCTTGTTATTAGTGACGAACGGCCAGAGGAATCGGTGCGGATCAACACGTGAATAAGGGTGGCTCGGCATTGTCCTTCCCGATCCAGCTTACGAGAATAGGCAATCTCAGCGCGAAGCCTCCACGCCAAGCGGTGCTACCCGATCCTCTTGCCGCCGCCGAATGAAGAAATCGAGGTTGTTCCTGAGACGCTCATTGCCCGGATCAAGCTCGAGCGCCATTTCCCCCCACTCCACAGCACGGTCCATCGCATTCAGGTGCCATGAGGCGATGGCACCCAAATCAAACAGCCGAAAACCCCAGCAGTTCTGGTCGTCGAGATAGCTGCCTGTGCGGTGGGTCTTTTCGATTCCGTTGGTGCAAGCCCAGAACAGATTCAACCAGTCGGCCCTGCCGTGGAGCTCCTCTGCCAGGTCGGCCCAGATCTCGCGGCGATGCGGCGCTTCCATTCGTGCTTTGTCCAACCAAACCAGTCTCTGGTCAGGCAGCATACGTGCGATGTAACGCATCGCTTCGGATCGTTCTTCGCCCCAGGTGCTTGTCGGCAAGGCAAGGTAGTGCTCAAGCAACTGGACGGCCCGATCTTGCTGGTTCGCCCACATCAGGTCCCGCCCGAGCCAGAAACATATCTGTGCGTCGTCGGGATCTTCCTTGTACGCGACCTCCATCAGCGGCAGGTAGCTGCTCCTTGTTGGCTTGGCCAAGTCCTGCACCTCGAACATGACAAGGTCATCGCTGGTCGCGGCCACCTCCCTTTCTCCGGTGAAGACGAGGGCCTCATGGACGGGGCGTTTGAAGCGATACCCCCAGCGATGGTGAAAATTCTTCGTGGCCCATTGCCGCAACGGTGTCGGGTCTTCGACCCTCGATCTGTAGATCGTCTGGCAATAGAGGGCTGTCGTTTCGGGTTTCCAAGCCGCCTCCAGCTTGGGGCGCCAGCCGGGCTCGAGGAACCGATCCATGTCCATGGTGCAGCATACGTTGACGTCGGTGGGGATCAGTGCCATGGCGGCATTCCGGGCGTCGTCGAAGCGCCATGGGCGGATGGCTATCCGGTGCACGGTGACGCCAGCATTGATCAAGCGTGCTACCGTTTCGTCGGTACTGCCGGTGTCGGCGACTATCCGATAGTCGGCATCGACAGCCGAATTTGCCCACCTCTCGACGTGTGCGGCTTCGTTCAACGCGATGGTATAGACGGCGACTTTCAAGGAGGGGCTCCGCGATTAGGCGCAACCATGACCGCCGCTCTGCCTATACGGGTGGACTCGCCCGAACCCGTCCGCAATGGCCTGCTGCGCTCATCGAACAAGTCCGACGCCCCCACGCTTGCGGATCGCCACCAGGCCGCCGAGCAGTTTTGCCCGGCTAAGCTCGAAGTGGCTGTCGAAGAACCGGATTTCGGCAAACTGATCGGCGAGGTCGCTGATACCCATGGGGTCAAGTGATCGCGCCGTGCCGTACTGTTGGATTTCTCGCAAGAGATTCTTGGTGAGCGTGATTTTGCTGGCATCCTCGCCAGGTGGCTGCCAGTCGAGGTCTTCGATGAAATACCATCCACCCTCTGCAAGCAGTGGGAAGAATTCGCGCAGCGTCAGCTGCTCGTCAAACGAGGCGTGGCTGCCGTCGTCGATGATCACGTCAAGCGAACCCGGCTCGAGTTTTTCCGCGACGGAGCGCAGATCCTCGAGCTTGGATTGGTCACAAACGAAAGATTTGAATCGCTCATTGTTCAGTTGAGAAAAATCCGTCAGGTCGATACCGATCACCTGGGCGTATGGAAAATAGGACTGCCAGAGCGAGACCGAGGGCGTCTCGGACTGGCTGCCTTCCGCTGCGACGCGACAGAGCCCGATCTCCATCAGCCCGCGCATGGAGAGCCTTCTGCTCGACAGCAGTCGCTCGTAGACGCGCGCGTAAGCATGCCGGTTGCCTGTATGCCGGTTCTTGTCGGTGTTGAAGCGATCAGCAAGATTGATGAGCGTAGGAAAGCTCTGCAGCGGCTCGATCAGCAAAGAGATCAGCGGCGCTCCTTCCCCGTTCGAGCGAGCCTCGTTTCGTGCCGTCCACAGATGTGTTCCGACGACGCGCTCATCATTCAAGTAGACAGCCAAATCTGACAGCGGCTTTTCGAACTCGCTTATCTCGGTCCAATCGATGGAGTTGAAGAACATCGGCCCGAATACCCATTCGCGCAGCTCGGCGCCTGTATCCGAAGCGATGTAGTCTGAGAGCAGTTTCGGACCAATCTCGCCGAACCCCTTGCCGCTCTCACCATAGAACCGCTCGATGGACATCTCGTAGAGGGCTCTCAAATGGTGGCTGAAGGCTTCGGCATAGATCACGTTGCCGCAGATGAAGTGGCCTTGGTGCCCGCCGCGCCATTGCAGATTGAAAAAGTAATCGCCGCGGAACGGGAATGGTCGCAGCATGACCACGTCGCAATCCATCCACAACCCGCCATGTTCGTAAAGTACGGCGTAGCGAAAGGCGTCGCTGAAATACCGGATCTCGGAGCCGGCGACCATTCGCTCGAACAAGCTGCGCGGCATCACGTCATCCGCCGCGCGTACCTCGATGCCGAGCGGCTGAAGAAATTCAAGCTTGTTCGGAGAGTAGCTCCAGACCCTCACCGGATGGCCTGCCGCGCGCATCGACGTGGTGGCGGCAACCAAGGTCAGATGCTTCGCATGGTCGGACAGCACCTCGTAGAAGCAGTGGATTTGAGGCAGCGCGGCGTCTCCCCCGCCCAGGAAGGGGGCGATCCGGCTATCGAAGGCTCGCGATTGAGCGCGACGCTCATGCGGCGAATCCGCGAAACGAAGGAATGGCGCCAGCTCGAGCAGGACCTCCTCTGTACTTTTCGCATCGCTGGAGAGGACAACGCTGCTCGCCTCCTTCGAGAGTCCGCCGCCAGGCCGGTGTTGCTGACGGCGGTCGCCGGGTCCGGGCCGGGCGTACCGCTGAGCTTCCACAATTTGTACGTTCGCGCCATCCAGCGACTTCATGGCCGGTGAGCTCCAATAATCCTCGCTCGTAGACAAATTGTCTGTGGCCTCCAGCAGCGCGCTTACCTCCGACGCATCGACGACGGCGATCCATGCCTCGCTCTCGGCGACGCCATACGAAATCAGCAGGCGCTCCTCTTTTGGGTGCCAGGCTAGGCCGGCGGCAAACTCAACCCCCTTCTCGTTGAAGAAGAACGGCCGGCTGATCTTTGCCAAGCAGCCTGTTTCGTCCAACCAAACGAAGCGGTGCTGGCAGTATCGCTGAGCCCCGTCCGGCCTTGTGCGCGTCTCGTGGACGAGTGCCAGCCATCCGCCTTCGAATGCAATCGCCTGCGTGCCTCCCTTGAGCTGGTCGGCAGCGACGGAAGGCGGCTTTTCCGATATCGTCTGCCCTTGATCGCCGACGATGCGGATGGGATCACCCACAGAAAGGAACTGCAGCCGCTCCCGGTCGGTGTCGATGCCAGCCGGCTTGACCAGGGGCGCCCAGTTGTTGTGGTTGACCTTCGCACCGATCGGGCGCAGTACACGCCAGTCAGTCATCTGGTATGGCGCAGGCCCGCGATCGTCGATGCGCGCAATGACTGGGTCGTACCGGCCGTCTCCAGCCGACGCCCGCAGGTATGCGCTGCTCCACAATTGCCCCTCCCAGGCAAACGGACGCATGGCCTCAAGCCCGCAGGCCCGGTCATAAGCAGGTCGCGGCAAGTCGGCCGGCTGTGAAATCTCATCGGCCGAGGCGATGCCGAATTCATTGTCGATGCGCAGCAAGAAATTGCGTGTGTGGACTGCCGCCCGATCCGGCACTTGAGCCCGGAGATTCTCTTCGGCCCCCATCAAGCCGACGGCCCCCTGCAACAGCACGATCTTGTCGCCCCACCGAGCCACCGACGGGTTTGAGAGCCGGTAGCCGTCAGGGGGCGTGAACCCGACCGGGTGCGCGGTGAACGATGGCATCATCGTCTTGGCGGACTGAATGTAGAAGAACAGGTTGGACCGCGCCAGATCGCGGGGACCATCCGCGATGCTCCGGTTCAGCGCTAGCCAGTTGCACGCCGCGAAACCGCGGTCCTTCCGTAGAGGATCCCGCGCGTAGTTTGCCGCGATCGCGTATTCCTCGCGAAGGCCCGTCGTATAGATGAAATCCTCGAGAAACAGGATGTCCTGCTCTGGTCTCCCGATCGCCAGCCCCGCTTCCGAAAACAGCACGCTGGCCTCGTTCATCCCCTTCTCGCGATGGAACCGCGCGAGGTCGTAGAGCGGCTCGGCGCGTTGCGGGCGTTGATTGAAGGCAGCAAGCGCCTGGCGAATGAAGCCTGCGTCGTCCCCGAGCTTTTTCAAGCAGCGCGCCTCCTGCAGGCGGGCGTTCCAAGCTTCCTCGTCCCAGCCGGCCATAGCTGCCCGTTTGGCGTAGGCTACCGCCGCCTCGGCCGTGCGTCCGGCGTCGCGGTAGGACTGCGCCAGATAAAACCAGTATCGGTGGTTCTCCGGATCCCTTTCCAGCGCTTCCAGTAGAAGCTTGATGTCGCGCTCGAACTTGTCGACGCGGTTCGATCCGCTGGCATGGTCCTTGTACCAAACACTCCGCAGCTCCTTCACGTCGCCGGGAACGTCAAGATATTCATGCGTCACGCCACGGTAACGCGCGCCGGCATCGCGCCTGACAATACGGGTGTTCCAATAGGCGAGGTCGGAACCGGACCGCTGGAGCAGCCGATAGCCAGGACCGTCGAGCTGCGCTCGGAAGCCCGCGTCCTCGACGACAAGCTCCATGTCGGCGTCGTCAAAAAGCAGATAGTCATAGGCGAGCGACGAAGCATAGGCATGATCGAGCGCGGCGTTGCGAGCCTGTTCGAAATTTTCGAAGGGGAACTCATGCAACTCGCCGGGCAGGTTGCGAGCGGCGAAGAATGCTCTGATGAAATCCTGTGTCCCATCGGTCGACCCGGTGTCGCCGATGACCCAGCAGTCGATGTGGTCGACAACCGCCCCTAGACAGCGCTGCAGGTTCGCCATCTCGTTCTTGACGATCATGTTCAGGCAAAGTCGCTTGCCCGTAGTCATCTGTGAATTGCCATCTCTCGCTGTGACGGTCCGCCACGTTCAAGGAATGTCATTCTCTCGTACCGCGGATCAGTTCGCGGGGCCGTCCCAAAGCTTCCATTGTTCACTGGCGTTCAAATCAGTCCAATCGTCTGGCCCGCCACCGCAGCGGCTAAGATCCTCAGACGATCCCCGCCCACTTGACCGCCATTTGCCAAGCGCCGTCAAGATCGACGAAGGGGTTGTCGCGTCGACCCGATCGCCACGCCGCGAGGAATTGCGGCGCTTGAGCTCGATCACGTTTTTGAGATTGACGAAAATTGAGGGGCGAGCGTTAAGCTACGGATTTCCAAAATATTTTCTTGAGTTTTGGTCCTGTAATAAATGCCGACCTAATACTTTTGCGGTAGGTAAGTTCCGTCGCTTCATAGTTTACAAACCGCTAATTTTCGAATTTGCTAACGTACTGCTGTTGGGGGCCCACGGGTCGTGGGTAGCTGGCATTCTGCGGAAGTCGTAGGGAGTCGAGCCAGAGGGTTCCGGAGTAGCAAGGCCAAAGTCGCGGACGACTAAGCACGTGCGTTTAGTGAGCGCACGGCAGCGTTGACGTTTGTCTTTTTTGTTCGAGTCGGACGGGTTTTTCCACTCCGGAGCTCTCTCGCGAGTTTTCGCCGAGACATCGGCGTCAGCTGTGACGGGAGTGAGTCGTGTATCGAGTGATATCACGTGCGTTTCGCAGCGAGTTTGAAGCCCGCCGCTTCGACAAGCTTCAAAAGTATCCGCAACTGAGCGCCCCAGGCGGTGCCGATACATGCCCCGGTGGGCAATTTGTTGCTGCAACCTGCGGCGGGCTGCTCCCTTGTCCTGCGTCCAAACCAAATCCGTGCGGGCTTATTCAAACCGCGTGTCGCCGGCGAAGGGAGCCGTCTGCGTCTTCCTACCCGCCGATCGGACCCAGGAGCCGTCTGGAGCAAAGGCTGCAGCGCATCACGCCTTCGCGGGCGAGCCTTCGTGAGAGGTTGCGGCCAAGCTCGTCGGGACGGGGGCGCACTGTGGTGATTGAAAATCAAGTGTCAGGCAGGAGAAGCCGCGGCACAGCCGCCGCTAATCGGGGAGTGCATGATGAGCTACGCAACTGTGTCTGCTGCAATGGATGTCACCGTTAGGGGCGTCTTGCCCATCGGCGACGCGACCGAAAATATAACCTATTTCATTCTGGACGCTGCCAAGAACGCGATCGTCGGCCAGGTCATTCTTCCCGCCGCCGTCAAGCGAAGCCACGCTGTCGCTATAACCGTCAAGGTTCCAAGCACCGCCGGCTCACTTGCCATCGGGACCTTTGAGGATGGCAATTTCCGGGTTTCTGGCTTCCTACGCGTAGAGGCCCCCACTGTCGGTCGCCCCAGCGGGGCCGTCGGGCCTTCTGGAAGATGACCGCGGCCAAACGCCGTTTGCGCACCGCTCGCCGACTAAGCCGGTGGGCGGTTTTTCCTTGAATTGAATTGGAAGCGAACAGGAGCCAGTCATGGCCCGTGCCTCTGAAATTCTTTTTGTGGATCCTTCGATCTCCGACCTTGAGACTGTTCTGAGCAACGTGCGACCGGGGGTCCAGGCCATCGTGCTCGATGGCCGTCAACCGGCGGCGGCGCAGATGGCCGCGGCGCTTAGAGGGCACGAAGAGCTGGACGCGGTCCACATCATCGCGCATGGAGCGCCGGGTCGGGTTAACTTCACTTCAGGAGAATGGTCGGCCGGGACGTTCAAAGGGGCGGCTGAGGAATTCGCCGCAATCGGCAGGGCGCTAGCTGCGGACGGCGAACTGCGGCTCTGGAGCTGCAAGACGGCGCTAGGAAACGCGGGTCAGGCCTTTGTTGATGCACTGCGCAAGGCTACAGGCGCAGATGTCAGCGCATCGACCTCGCTGGTTGGCGCGTCGGCGTTAGGCGGCGCCTGGCAACTCTCCGTGCGAACGAGCGCCCCCATGCCCCTGCCGCCGCTCACCTCGGATGGCGTGGCAAGTTACGAGGGACTCCTTGCGACTTCAGGTGATCTGACACTCACTGGCACCATAGATGCTGGTTCAAGTAACAACATTAATACATACTATCTTGTCGATACAAATGGCACGGCGGCTACAAATGACGACACGGTAGTCGGTAGTTTTCAGCTTCCATCAGCTGCTAACGGCGCGGTGCCTACATTTTCGATAACTGTAACAGTTCCTGATACTACTCATACTTATCTCATTTACGATGCCGGATTTCACTTATACGGCACACTCACTCCTAGTGGTCCTACGACTTATAGCTTCACGACCACGCCTATCAATAGTATCGGTGGTTCGGGCAATGATGGCGATCATTTTACTGGGGGCACTATAGCGGTTACGTCTACCGGAGCCCAAGGTCCAACAGGCCCCGCCGGCCCCACGGGCGCGACCGGCGCCACAGGAGCGACCGGCGCCACGGGTGCGACTGGCGCAACGGGTGCAACGGGTTCGACCGGCGCTACTGGAGCTACAGGTGCCACCGGCGATACCGGAGCAACCGGCTCGACTGGTGCGAGTGGAGCTACCGGCTCAACTGGAGCGAGCGGCGCCACGGGCTCGACTGGCGCAACTGGAGCCACAGGTGCGACCGGTGCTACTGGTGCCACCGGCGCGACAGGTGCGACTGGCTCTACTGGTGACACAGGCGCGACCGGCGCAACTGGACCGACCGGCGCCACGGGTGCGACCGGTTCGACCGGTGCAACGGGTTCGACAGGGGCCATCGGCGATACCGGAGCGACTGGATCGACCGGAGCCACAGGCGCAACTGGTGATACTGGCGCAACGGGCGCGACGGGTGCCACCGGCGCTACGGGTGCCACCGGCGCTACGGGTGCGACCGGCTCGACGGGTGCGACTGGAGCTACCGGTGCGACCGGAGCTACAGGTGCAACCGGAGCAACGGGTGCGACCGGCTCCACTGGAGCGACTGGCGCTACCGGAGCGACTGGAGCAACGGGTGCTACTGGCTCGACTGGAGCGACAGGTGCGACCGGAGCCACCGGCTCGACGGGTGCGACTGGTTCAACCGGTGCCACTGGCTCCACTGGAGCAACAGGGGCAACCGGCGCCACAGGTGCGACTGGTGACACCGGTGCGACTGGCTCGACTGGAGCGACAGGTGCGACCGGAGCTACCGGCTCGACGGGTGCGACTGGCTCAACCGGTGCCACCGGCTCCACTGGAGCAACCGGCGCCACAGGTGCGACCGGCGATACCGGTGCGACTGGAGCAACGGGAGCCACAGGTGCGACCGGCTCGACTGGTGCGACCGGGGCGACTGGAGCTACCGGTGCGACCGGCGCTACGGGTGCGACGGGCGCCACGGGTGCCACAGGCGCTACGGGTGCGACCGGCTCGACTGGAGCAACTGGCTCGACGGGTGCCACGGGAGCTACCGGCTCGACGGGTGCGACTGGAGCAACGGGCGCGACCGGCGCTACGGGTGCGACTGGCGATACCGGTGCGACTGGAGCAACGGGAGCCACAGGTGCGACCGGCTCGACCGGTGCAACCGGCTCGACGGGTGCCACCGGAGCAACGGGCTCGACCGGCGCCACCGGCTCAACCGGAGCGACTGGCTCTACAGGTGCGACCGGCTCGACTGGAGCGACTGGCTCGACCGGAGCAACCGGCTCGACGGGTGCCACCGGAGCAACAGGCTCGACCGGCGCCACCGGCTCGACTGGAGCGACTGGCTCTACAGGTGCCACAGGTGCGACCGGCGCCACAGGTGCGACAGGCTCGACCGGCGCCACCGGCTCGACTGGAGCGACTGGCTCTACAGGTGCCACAGGTGCGACCGGCGCCACAGGTGCGACAGGCTCGACCGGCGCCACCGGCTCGACTGGAGCGACTGGCTCTACAGGTGCCACAGGTGCGACCGGCGCCACAGGTGCGACAGGCTCGACCGGCGCCACCGGCTCGACTGGAGCGACTGGCTCTACAGGTGCCACAGGTGCGACCGGCGCCACAGGTGCGACCGGCTCAACCGGAGCGACTGGCTCTACAGGTGCCACAGGTGCGACCGGCACGACTGGAGCGACCGGCTCAACCGGAGCGACTGGCTCTACAGGTGCCACAGGTGCGACCGGCGCCACTGGCGCGACCGGCTCGACCGGAGCAACCGGCTCGACTGGAGCAACTGGCTCGACCGGTGCGACTGGCTCGACCGGTGCAACCGGCTCGACCGGAGCAACTGGCTCGACCGGTGCGACTGGCTCGACCGGAGCGACCGGAGCGACTGGCTCGACAGGTGCGACCGGCGCCACAGGTGCGACTGGTGATACCGGAGCGACCGGTGCGACTGGCTCGACCGGTGCGACCGGCGCAACCGGTGCGACCGGCTCGACTGGTGCGACCGGGGCGACTGGAGCTACCGGCTCGACGGGTGCGACGGGCGCCACGGGTGCCACAGGCGCTACGGGTGCGACCGGCTCGACTGGAGCGACTGGCTCGACCGGAGCAACTGGCTCGACGGGTGCCACCGGAGCAACGGGCTCGACCGGCGCCACCGGCTCGACTGGAGCGACTGGCTCTACAGGTGCCACAGGTGCGACCGGCGCCACAGGTGCGACCGGCTCAACCGGAGCGACTGGCTCTACAGGTGCCACAGGTGCGACCGGCACGACTGGAGCGACCGGCTCAACCGGAGCGACTGGCTCTACAGGTGCCACAGGTGCGACCGGCGCCACTGGCGCGACCGGCTCGACCGGAGCAACCGGCTCGACTGGAGCAACTGGCTCGACCGGTGCGACTGGCTCGACCGGTGCAACCGGCTCGACCGGAGCAACTGGCTCGACCGGTGCGACTGGCTCGACCGGAGCGACCGGAGCGACTGGCTCGACAGGTGCGACCGGCGCCACAGGTGCGACTGGTGATACCGGAGCGACCGGTGCGACTGGCTCGACCGGTGCGACCGGCGCAACCGGTGCGACCGGCTCGACTGGTGCGACCGGGGCGACTGGAGCTACCGGCTCGACGGGTGCGACGGGCGCCACGGGTGCCACAGGCGCTACGGGTGCGACCGGCTCGACTGGAGCGACTGGCTCGACCGGAGCAACTGGCTCGACGGGTGCCACCGGAGCAACGGGCTCGACCGGCGCCACCGGCTCAACCGGAGCGACTGGCTCTACAGGTGCCACAGGTGCGACTGGCTCGACCGGAGCAACCGGCTCGACCGGTGCGACTGGCTCGACCGGTGCGACCGGAGCGAC
>NZ_LPVS01000056.1:0-12625 GCF_014843905.1 Mesorhizobium silamurunense
CATCGCAACCTCCTTCGTTCAGGTGTTGCGACGACCGCTTGAATCCGCCCAATACGCGTGCGGAGCGTACTCCGAACTTCTGCATCGTCGCGGTATCCAGGCGAGCATGAGCCGTGTCGGAAATCCTTATGACAACGCGAAAGCGGAGAGCTTCATGAAGACCCTGAAGCAGGAAGAGGTGCAAGGTCTCGCCTATAGGGATGCAGAGGATGCCCGCAGGCGCATCGGCGCTTTTATCGATACCGTCTACAACACGCAGCGCCTGCATTCGGCGCTCGACTATCTCACGCCAGAGGAATACGAACAGATGCATCCAGGTGGACGACGGATGGAAAAGGCGGCATAGCTGAACACGGGAAACTGTCCGTGATTTTCCTTGTCTCAGTCTGGGGGTTCACTCCACGACTGTCCGCGACTTAGCGGAATCCCCGTCCGGCTTTTGCGAAATGCGCACGCACGATGGTGTTTTGGTGCGCCGCCGTCGGTCGCGACCGTCAATACATGGCCAGCTGAACGGCCGCAGCCGTGGGGAATATCCTGGTGAGGCAGTGGATGAATGGTTCGGGAGCATTCCATGGTGAGGCGATACGACCTCTCTCCCAGATTGTCGCGCTATAGCTCCTTCCATTCCCTCGAACCAGTCCTCCTGGCGCTCCCGAAGCGAGGGAAGGATATGCAGCCGACGCGAGTAACCCAGCGTTGCCACAAACAGGTGCGTCCGAACACGCTCGCCGCCGATCCACACCCGCGTGTCGCCAAAGTCGATCTGCATCTGACATCCCGGCGCCGTCTCAAACCGAACTGTCGCGCGCTTCAAGGCCGGCGGTCAGTAGCGATCGCTATTCGAGGCAGAAACGATGCTTATGCTCGTCGGCGCCGAAGCGGAGAAGCAGACGCCACCTCCGGTTGCAACCGTCCAGCGTGGGGGGGCCCATGGCCGATGTAGATCATGCGCTCGACGGTGCAAGCAGATCCGAGCGGGCTCGCTTGCCCGGCTATGCGGACAAGGCCCGTCCCAGTTGTAGCATCATCGGCCCAGTGACCGGGCTGTTACCGGAGCTCCCCGCTACCGGGTGCGACGCTAAGCGCGCCACCACCCGCCTTCGGCGCCACATAGAGCACCTGGCCGTGCATGCCGCGGCCCAGGAATGTGCCCAACTCGTCCTGCGTCACCCACCATTGGCTGCGATAGCCGGGCAGGGTCGTATAGTTGAATTTGGTGGGATCACCGCCCCTTTGCACGTCGTGTAGCACGGAGGCGGGAATGAGTTGCCTACCGCTCCACTCGCCCTCGCGTCGCATTAGCTCGCCGAAGCGCGCCAGGTCGCAAGCGGTCGCCGACAGGCCGGCGCCGGCCATCGCCATGCCTCTTCGCAGCCGAGTGGGGGCCACAGTCGTTCATGCAACAGCTGCTCGAACGATCGCCCTGTCACGCGTCCCATCGCCCAGGCGAGCGCATCGGTGTTTGCAGTCATATACTCAACGGACTCGCCATGCGGGACAGCCTTGCAAATAGTGCAGAGGTAGTCGCACAAACTTTGCGGCCCACAATAGCCAACCGGCCGAGGTCGCCAGCCACAACCGCGCGCATGCGCTTAGAAACTGGAGCGTTTGTCTTCGTAGACCTCGCTGTAATAGAGGCCCGTTTGCATGTCCATCACCTGGCGCAACGTCGCGTCCTCAAACGCGCTGCCGCGCAGCTCCGGCACATAGTGCACAAGCGCCTTGGAGTCCTCGAGCACGCCTTCGTGCACAAGCGCCGCGGCGAGCGTTCGCATATGACTTCGTAACCGAGTGCAGCGCATGGGGCAAGTGCGGCTGAAGCGCGCCAAAATAGCGCTCGTAAACGATGCGCCCACGATGCAGACCCACAATCCCATCCGTGTAGGTGTCGTAGAGGGCCTCATCGAACCGGCGCACGCGCCCGTAAGCGTCGGCGAAGTTGAGCGCGCCAATATCGGCGGTCTTGTCGCTGCTATCGAGCAGCGTAGGCTCGCCCAGTCCGCGCCACACGTTGACAGTCGGCACAAGCTCGCGCATGTGCGACAGAGACCAGCGGAGCGGCGGGAAATCGAGGAAAGCGTCGCTCCTCGAAGGTGATGCGCTTGTCTGACAGCGGCGGCGAACCGCGCATCCACCCGAGTTCATTCGGATCGGAGGCGCGGCCGTTTTGGTTCGGCGTATTGATCGTCGGCCAGAGCTTGTGGTTGGGCGGCCAGTTCGGGATGCGGAGACCTAGTGGTATTCTGTCCTTAATGTGCGGCGGCTCCCTTCCCGTCGTCAGTGTGGGTATCGCGACATACCGCATGCGCAGAGCTGGGTCCCAGTCGGATCAATCCAAAGCCGCTATCGATGTCGATTTGGGTGCCGAATGGCTCCGAGAGCTTCTGTAGCCGCTCCAGAATGGCCTTTGCTTGCGGCGCAGGGGCTGGACGCGGCACACCCCGATTTGCAAACCGATTCGAGCGACGAAGCTCGATTGGATAAAGCCGCAATTCAGCAAGCAGGTTCTGCTCAAAGCGGCTGACGGCGACAACGCTCTCATAATAGACCGCATCGGATTGCGGGCCCACTAATCCTTCTGGCGTTGGATATCCCTTTGCCACCTCGTCCACTGTCACTTCGGCATCCGTATCGACCCGCGGGTCCTTGCCGTATGCCTCGAACATGTCGGCGCCCACCGGCGTCCGAAGGTCCTGACAGAAGAAATTCCCCAAACTGTAGAAGATAGGTCGCCCTTTGTAGATCTCTATTCCTCGCAACACATGGGGCCCGTGTACGACGTACGCATCGGCTCCAGCATCAATGAGCTTACGGGCAAAGCTTTGTTCGTAATCTGGTGGTTCCTGGCTCCATTCCCCAGGCTCGTGCCCGTGGTTCGTGGCGATGCAGAAATCGGAGAACTGCTTTCCCTGACGAACGTTTCGTAGAATGTTGGCGACATCGTGCGTATTTGGTTCGAAGCTGTAACCGGCCTCGTCACCGGTTTTAAATGCCACCCCAGCCACCACGACTCGGCTCGGATCATGTACGCCGGGCCTACTGCCAGGCAACACATTGCGTACCCGCCTCAAGCTCTCCAGCATCTCCGCTGGGACCACGACACTCTTCTTCAAACGAAGCGCGTTGAGTCCCGGTCTACCCGGCGCCTCCCCAGCGGGGTTGCAGGCACGAGACATAGGTTCGAATGTCGTAGCAAATGACACTAACGCCACACGGCCGCGAGGGGTTTCCCAAAAGCGAGCAGCGCCGGCTTGTGCGAGATTCTCGCCGGCACCTGCATGGATGATCCCGTTCTCGTCAAGGGCCCGGCTCGTCTCGCGCATACCTTCGACGCCCCAGTCGAGCGTATGGTTGTTCGCACGACTAAGCATATTGAAGCCCATCACCTTCAAGTCATAGCCCAGATCCGGGGCGCTGATGCAGTACGCACCGCCGAACTCAGCCTGCGGGCATCCCCTTGACCGAACATCCAAGATGTTGGTTTCCAAGTTGCCAAACGTGACGTCAGCCCCGTGGAAGGTCCTGAGAACATCGGCAAAACCTGGGTAATAGCCTTTGGTTACGGGCCGCGCGTAAAGAAGGTCACCGACTGCCGCCATCGTGAAACCGTCTGCAACGTTCGTTTCGACTGAACCTACCGTATCAAAGCCCCCTTCCCGCAGGATCGCAGGGTGGCCATCTTCGTGAGAACCCATGTTATCTCCAATGTTTCAAGAGCATCAGTTTCAATCCTCTGCACCTGTTTTTCGATACATTCGGACCGATGAGGCTAAGCTACATGAGCAGGCGAATGATCGTCCGCTACAGCCGGCTGGACCAGAATGTCAGTGGCCGGAGCGCGCACGTGGCAGGCCACAACCCGTCCGTCTGCCATTGGCACCAAGGGCGGCATTTCGATGCGGCAACGCCCGATCGCGAGCGGACAGCGTGGGTGAAACGCACACCCTCTGGGCGGATCGATCGGGCTCGGCACCTCGCCCTCCACGGGCACCTCCAGCCGCGCTCGAGTCGGGTCCGGCACAGGCGCGGCCGCAATAAGCGCCTCCGTGTATGGATGGACCGGCTTGGCGAACAGCGCCTCGCATGTGGCCAGTTCCACGATCCGCCCCAGATACATAACGGCGACGCGATGGCCGATATGCTCCACGACGCCAAGGTCATGCGAGATGAAGATGAAGGCGATGCCCATTTGCTGCTGGAGATCCAGAAGCAGATTCAAGATCTGTGCCTGCACGGATACGTCAAGGGCTGACACCGCTTCGTCGGCGATGATGAGCGAGGGCCGGAGGGCCAGCGCCCGCGCGATGCCGAGTCGCTGCCGCTGGCCGCCCGACAGCTCGGACGGGAGCCTGTGCATCATCTCAGGCGACATTCCGACCTTCTGAAGAAGGTCCGCAGCAAGCGCTTGGCGCTGCTTGCGGCTGAGGCGCTCGAAATTTTCGACGGGTTCGGTGATAATCTGTCGAGCGGTGAGGCGCGGATTTAGCGACGAATACGGATCCTGAAAGACCATCTGCATCCGACGGCGCCACGCGTGAAGCGCGTCCTTCCTGAGGCCCGCAATATCGGTCCCGTCGATCAGCACGCGTCCGCCAGTCGGTTCCACGAGCCGCATCAAGAGCCGCGCGACAGTCGACTTGCCGCAGCCGGATTCGCCCACGATGCATAGTGTCTCTCCCGCCTCGACGGAAAAGGATACATCCTCCACCGCCCGGATCACCGGAATGCTTTTCTTGAAGATTCCCGAGCCAAGCGGATAGTGCTTGGTCAGATTCTCGACTTTCAGCAATGGACCGTTCATACGCCCACTACCTCTTCGGCGCGCCAGCAAGCTGCGGCGTGGCTCGACTCGACATCAAGGAGGGGGGGCCTCCTCTCGCGGCAAATGTCGATAGCGAACGGGCAGCGAGGAGCAAAGCTGCAGCCCACAATGGGCTCGCGCAGGCTTGGGACAATGCCGGGAATCTCCGGAAGGCGGCGCTGCCGGCCGCGTCGCCGGTCAGGCACCGATCGCATCAGGCCCTGAGTGTAAGGATGCGCTGGACGCGCAAACAGATCTATAACGTTCGCTTGTTCTACGATACGGCCAGCATACATCACGATCACGCGCTGGCATGTCTCGGCTACAACGCCCAGATCATGCGTGATGAACATCACGGCCGTTCCCGTGCGCTCTTTCAGATCGACAATGAGCCGCAGGATCTGCGCCTGTATAGTGACGTCGAGGGCCGTCGTTGGCTCGTCGGCAATCAACAGTTCCGGCGAGCAGGCCAGAGCCATTGCGATCATGGCGCGCTGGCGCATGCCGCCCGACATTTCGTGGGGATAGTTGTTGACCCGACGCTCCGGATCCGCGATGCGGACGAGCCGGAGCATCTCTTCGGCCTTTGCCATGGCCACCAATCGAGACGCTTTTGTGTGGATCTGCACCGCCTCGGCGATCTGGCGGCCGACGGTATAGACCGGGTTGAGGCTCGTCATCGGCTCCTGGAAAATCATGGCAATCTGACCGCCGCGGATCTTTCGCATCTCCCGTTCAGAGAGTTTCAGGAGATCGCGTCCGTGGAAGCGGATCTCGCCGCCGACGGACTTGGCGCTTAGCCTCGGCAGCAGACGAAGAATGGAGAGGGCGGTCACGCTCTTGCCGCACCCGGACTCCCCGACCACGCCGAGCGTTTCGCCTCGTTTTACCTGAAAGCTGATACCGCCCAAGGCGCGTGTGACGCTTTCTTCACCGTAAAAGTGCGTCTCAAGGTCTCTAACATCGAGAAGCACGTCATCCCCGGCGGGACTTGGCATTAACATGTCAGCGTCTCCGGTTGGAGCGGGGGTCGAACAGGTCACGCAGGCCATCTCCGAGCAGGTTGACGGCAAAGATCGTAACGGCAAGGCAAATGCCGGGGGCAAAGACAGTCAACGGGGCGATTGCGAGATACAGTCGAGAGCTCGAGATCATGTTACCCCAACTGGGAATTTCGGGCGGCACCCCGACGCCGAGGAAACTCAGCCCGGCTTCTATGAGGATCGCGCTGGCGCAAACTGTAGCGGTTTGTACCATGAGCGGCGGGATGGTGCTTGGGAGAATATGCCGCCACAGCACCTTGTACTGACGTGCGCCACCGCAAACCGCGGCCTCCACATAGGGTCGCTCTCGAACACTCAGAACCACCGAGCGGACCACCCGCGCGACGCTCGGCGTCTCGACAATGGAGATGGCGACGATGAGGATGCCAATCCCAGGCCCCGTCAGAGAAACAAGAGCAATGGCCAGCAGAACCGACGGGATCGACATCAGACCGTCCATTACCCGCATGATGACATTGTCAAAACCGCGGTTGTACCCGGCGATGATCCCAATCAGGAGACCTGCCGAAGCCGCGCACACCGCCGACGTCAATCCCACTATAAGAGAGATTTGGGCGCCGAATACCGTCCGTGCAAACACATCCCTGCCCAGATTATCACTTCCGAACCACTGTTCGGCGGAAATCGGCTGAAGACGCTTGAACGGATCTAAGTTCAATGGGTCGCCGGCGTAAAGCGGGGCAGTGAGCGCCAAAACAATCAGAAGCATCAACAGCCCGCCGCCTACAAGAACGAGCGGATGTCGCCTTGCCAGACGGGGAAGGTTGGATATCCGAAGGCGTTCCGCCGGGACTGATTCAACTGGTGCGGACAAGATCGTCATATCAGAACCGGATCCGGGGATCGATCACGGTGTAAGCGAGATCAACCGCGAGGTTGATAAGGACGTATAGGCCCGAAACGAGGATGAGCACGCCTTGAATGATGGGATAATCGCGGTTGTTGATCGCATCGACTACCAGACGACCGACACCGGGTATGTTGAACACCGTTTCCGTGATGACGACGCCACCGACCAGATAGGCGAAGCTTATGCCGATGACGGTGAGGATCGGGGCACCTGCATTCTTCAGAGCGTGATGGACAAGCATCGAATACGACGACGCACCCTTGGCAGCGGCCGTGCGCATATAATCTTCCGACAGAACTTCGAGCATGCTGGCCCGCGCGATCCGAGCGATGAAAGCAATGTAGGGGAGGCTCAAAGCCACGCTTGGTAAAATCAGGTGCACGAACCATGGCCCGATGCCGTGGTCGATCGGCTGGTAGCCCTGGACCGGCAGCCAGCGCGCCTTGAGAGCAAAAACGTATATGAAAAAATAGCCGACGACAAACACCGGGACGGAATAGCCAAGCGCGGAGAACGCAGTGAGGATGCGATCTACGAGGCCGCCAGATCGCCACGCGGCAAGGATCCCAAAAAAGACTCCGATCGTCACCGAAAGAATCATCGTCAGGATCGACAGGGAAAGGGTCGGCTCTACCCGCTGTGAAATGAGCTCCAGAACCGGTCGCCCAGCCAGAATCGACGCGCCGAAATCGCCGCCGAGGATATTCAGCGCCCAATGCGCGAACTGAACCGGAAGGGGCTCGTTGAGCCCCAGCTGTTCGCGGATGCCGGCGATCATCTCTGGCGTGGCCATGTTGCCTGCCATCATGGCTGCGGGGTCGCCGGGCGACAGCCTGAGAAGCAGGAACACTAAAATCCCGACCATCGCCATGACGGCGATGGTCGAAACCAACCTGTGTAGGATGTAAGCCGCCATCTAGGCCGGTGCCTTTTGCATGTTCCACATCGGGTACCACGCCGGCACGCCGATAAGGCCGGTCAGATTTTTGCGGCGAGCGATTGGAACGACAATTTGACCTAGCAGAACCTGGGGCACATACTCCCACCAAATTCGCTGCATCTGGCGGGCCAAGGCTTTGCGCTCTTCCAGCGTTTCGACATCCGCCCATTTGACCCGAAGAGCCTCATATTCGTCGTTCTGCGGCCAGCCGTACCAAGCCTTTTCACCACTCATTTGCAAGGTGAAGTCGGTGATAACATTACCCAGGATCGCTTCAGGTTCGGTCGTCATGAAGAGGCTCCAGCCTCCTTCCTCAACCGGGCCCTTGTTGGCGCGACGCGCAACAATTCCGCCCCAGTCACTCGGCGCAAGTTCGGCATTAACCCCAATTTTTCGCAAGGCGGCGGCCAGAACCTGCGATGCATTTTCGCCCGCGCCCCAGTTCGTAGGCTGGAGAATAACTACCTTCTCGCCGGCATAACCGGCCTCCTGGAAGAGTTGCTTTGCCCTTTCCGAATCGCCCCCCCTTTTGAACCATCCCGTATTTTCGTTATTGGACACCGGCGTCTCGTTTCCAAACATCGAAGTGACGGTGTGGCCATATTTGGGGTCGGGGGATATGACGCCTAGAAATGCCTCTTGATCGACCAGATGAAGGAGAGCTTGGCGCGCCTTGACGCTGTCGAACGGTTTCTGCAGACAGTTTATGCGCACAAACATGTCTTGGCCCAGCTTGTCCAGAACCTGGAGTTCAAGATTGGGATCGCTCTCGATCACCGAATAAAGATCGGGGGGCGGGACTGCGAGGAAATCGACCTCAGCTGTCTGCAATGCCGCCAATTGAGTCTGCTGATCGCCGATAATCTCCCAAATGACACGATCAACGTTCATGACCTTTCCGCCGGCCAATCCGTCGGCCGGCTCGCTTCGTGGCACGTAATTTTCATTGCGGTCGTAGGTGAAGCTCGCCCCCGGCTTGGCAAGAGCGTGATTGAATTTGAGCGGTCCAGATCCGATATTCGCGTTCACCTGCTCCGTCGGAGGAAGCTTCGCATCCATCTCGCGCATGATGAACGGGCCTTGGAAAGCCAGGATGTTGAGCAGTACCCCAAGCGGCTCCTTCAGCGCAATCGTGAAGGTCCGGTCATCCTTTTTCGAGATATCCCTGGCCCGCGCCATGAGCAACTGCCCGCCGGGAGCCATTTGACCCCAGCGACGGATCGAGGCCACACAGTCAGCCGCGGTTACGGGAGTGCCATCGTGCCAACCGAGACCATCGCGGAGCTCGAACGTATAGGTCTTCCTATCGTCGGATACGCCCCATTTTCCCACCATCTGCGGCTGCGCCACAAGCTTCGAATCGATCGCGAAGAGCGTGTCGTATATCGCGTAGGCATGGGTGTGGGTCGGGTCAGACGTCGTAACAACCGGGTCGAACACGGAAAGATCCTGTATCACCATACGGACCGTCCGAGCGGCGTCTGGCGATGTCTGCGCTCGCAGAACCGACGGTATCGATAAAGCCGCTCCAGCGGCCACGCCCATCTTCATAAGGTTGCGCCTAGAGATAGTCATATTCAGTTCCTCCCTATTGAGCCACAGGCGCAGTTAATCCACGCCTTATTCTGCGTCGGACGACACCAGGGGCGAGGCGCCTAATCTGCGGCGGCAACAAAATACGCTAGCACCCTTGAGAGGACAGTTCGCTCCAAAATGGATCGACTGCTGACATGCAGGCGCCACAAAAGCCTCGTAGTTTGAAATATATCGTCGCGCGATCTGCTGCAAATTGCGTAATTTGCCGCCGTCGCATGGCGGAGGGTCGCGCAGGACCCGCACCCCGACGCGTAGATAATCGCGCAAGATGACCTGGATTTCTCTCGATGATCGCCCAGTTCACATAGTCCGTACGGTTGTCCTCAGGACATTCCTCCACTCCGGTCTGGGGGCGCGATCTCTTCTGCGGGTGCTCAGACGGCGCGCGCGGGTGCGTATTCCGATGATGCCGGCCGGTCATTCCGATTTCGAAGGCGGCCATTTTTCGGTCTGATCCTGGGCCTCGTTGAGGTTGGGTTGGGTTTTGTTTCAGGTCAAGCTTCGATGTTTTCAGGTGTGGTTGGTGGGCGCTGTTTCCGCATGCTTTCACCGGTGTGATAGATGCGGCAGGCGTTGTGAACGAGGCGGTCCGAGATGGCATCGGCAGGAGTGGGTTTGCAATAATTCCCCACCAGCGATCTACGGGCACCTGACTTGTAAGCGAGAGGGCAGCGAACAGCCGGGGACCTCGGTGATAGGCAACGGAGAAGTCTTCGCGGCAGGCCTTGTGGCCAAGAGCGCAGGCAAGCAAGCTTTTGCCGACGCCGGCTGGCCCGGTGACAAGAAGAGTGGTGCTTTCTGATCCAGTCGCAGCCGTCAAGCGCCATGAATAGATTGCGGTCGAGACCGCGTGCGGCGCCGAAGTCGGCATTCTCGATCTGCGCGTCATGGCGAAGCTTGGCAGCCCTGGCGCGAGCCTCGAAACGCTTCTGACGGCGCCTGGTCGCCTCCCGTTCGAGCAGCATGGCAAGCCATTCGCCGTGCTCGAGGCCGCGCGCTTCGGACTGAGCGTCCAGTTCCTGAAAAGCGGTTGCCATGCCGTAAAGGCCAAGCTCTCGCAGCATATCGATGGTCGGAGTGATCAGCATTGGTGGCTCTCTCAATGAAAGCAATCAGGGCCACGCAGATTGGCATGGTCGACAATGGCGATTGGTTCGATGGACTGACGTGCGGCTTTGTGGTTGCCGATGAGCGAGGCAATACTCTTGCAGTTCAGGCCACCAATCTCGACAGCGCGGGCCGACACGACTTCGGGCCCGATTGGGATCGATGTCGCGAAACAGGCGTAGAATGCCCAGACATGTTCGAAAGCCCTGCTCGGGATGCGGACGGTTGGCGAGGATTGCGATAACCAGGCCTCCATCTGGCCCGATGGATGCGGCCCAGCTGTGAATCGGCGTGCAAAATTGACCCCCTAAGCCGGGGAATCGGCGTCCAATTTTGACCCCCCTGATGCTTTGATTTTGCGACCATCAGCTCGTCGTTGCGAGCGGATGGTGTGGGGATGAAGTCGGTGGATACGATTGCCCGAGTTCGGCGCGCATTCCATGTGCAAGGATGGTCGCTCAAGCGGATTTGCCGCGAGCTGCATGTGTCTCGGAACACGGTCCGCAAGATTCTCAGATCCGACGAGACGTCGTTCTCCTACGAACGCGAGCGGCAGCCCAAGCCGAAGACCGGTCCGTGGCAGGATCAGCTTGACGGGTTTTTGAATGGCAACCGTGGCAAGGCGGCGCGCGAGCAACTGACACTGATCCGGATTTACGAAGAGCCTTGCAGCCTCGGTTACGAGGGAGGCTATGACGCCGTCCGCCGCTACGCAAAGAACTGGGCGAAGGGGCAAGGATCGGCAACAGCCGATGCCTATGTGCCGCTGTTTTTCCCGCCGGGCGAGGCCTACCAGTTCGACTGGAGCCACGAGATCGTCCTCATCAACGGCGTGACGGTGACCGTGAAGGTCGCCCACGTCCGGCTCTGCCACAGCCGCATGATGTTCGTGCGGGCTTATCCGCGCGAGACGCAGGAGATGGTTTTCGATGCCCACGACCGGGCCTTCGCCTTCTTCGGCGGCGCCTGCACGCGCGGCATCTACGACAACATGAAGACGGCGGTGGAGACGGTGTTCGTCGGCAAGGACCGGCAATACAATCGCCGCTTCCTGCAGATGTGCAGCCACTATCTGGTGCAGCCCGTCGCCTGCACCCCGGCCTTCGGCTGGGAGAAGGGTCAGGTCGAGAACCAGGTCGGGCTGGTGCGCGAGCGTTTCTTCACGCCGCGGCTGCGCTTCAAAACCTACGAGGAGCTGAACGCCTGGCTGCAGGACAAGTGCGTCGCCTACGCCAAGGCGCACCGTCACATCGAACAGCCGGAACGAACGATCTGGAATGTGTTCGAGGAGGAGCGCGGCAAGCTGGTCGAATATCGCGGCCCCTTCGACGGATTCCACACGGTGCCGGCCTCGGTGTCGAAGACCTGCACGGTTCGCTTCGACACCAACAAATACTCGGTCCTGTCGACGGCCGTCGGCCGCCCGATCGAGATCCACGCCTATGGATAGGATCGTCATCCGCCAGGACGGCGTGGTCGTCGCCGAACATGCCCGCTCCTTCGGGCGCAACGAGACGGTCTACGATCCCTGGCATTACGTCCCTGTGCTTGCCCGCAAGCCCGGTGCGCTGCGCAATGGCGCCCCATTCCGGGACTGGGCTCTGCCACCAGCGATGGAGCGTATCCGACGCAAATTGAAGGCGGCGCATGACGGCGATCGGCAGATGGTGTCGATCCTGGCCACGGTGTTGACCGACGGCATCGATGCCGTGGAGGCTGCCTGCCAGGAAGCGCTCGATCAGAATGCCTGCTCATCCGCCGTCATCATCAACATCCTGGCGCGGCGGCGTGATCCGGCGCCGGCCGTCACCATCCTCACCCCGGACGCTCTTCGCCTGCAGCATGAGCCGCAGGCCGACTGCGCCCGCTACGACAGCCTCAGGAGGGCAAGCTGATGGAACGCACCCAGGTTCTGGAACTGATGGGAACGCTGAAGCTCTATGGCATGCGCAGCGCCTATGACGAGGTCATGGCGACAGGCATCAAGCGCCAGCACGAGCCGCCGAGGATCGTCGGCGATCTGCTGTCGGCTGAGATCGCCGAGAAGCAGGCCCGCTCCATCAAATACCAGCTCACCGTCGCCAAGCTGCCGATCGCCAAGGACATCGATGAGTTCGACTTCGACGGCACGCCGGTAAACGAGGCCCTCGTCCGAGAGCTCGCCAACGGCACCTTCGTCGCCGACCAGCGCAATGCCGTGCTCATCGGCGGCACCGATCTCGATTCATAATGCTCATCTCGCTATCGCCTTATAAAGCCAAGCT
>NZ_LPVS01000058.1:0-24542 GCF_014843905.1 Mesorhizobium silamurunense
ATACCCCCGAGTCATAACGCCGCGGCCGCCACCGGTTTTGCCCCGGTTACCTATTAACTTACTAAGCATCTGAAATCATTGATTTATTAGGAAAGCTTGTGGCGGTTTTGAATTACTCCCGTAGCTTTGAGATTCGGCGGCCATACCTGGCAACGTCGCGAGAAGCCTACGACTTACGGACATTTTCAGCTGATCCGTCGCGGCCAGGGCCAAGCAATGGGGTCAGTCGCGGAACGGCAGCTTTGCGCCCAATAGTCGCCGTCCGCCGATCCCCTCGCCAATCCTGGAAGCTGCCGTACGTTCACCTTCGGCCGGCGGCTACATGGACATTTCCGCCCGACAGCTTTTGGCAAGATCGGCGTTGATAGCTGCCCATCGCGAGGCCAGCCGAAATGCGGATTTGGCTGCTCTCTGGCGGCAACATCATGCCGCCGATTGGGCGCAGATGAGATCCGTATGGACGAGGCGACCCTCGCGAATGGCGACATCAACAAAGTGCCGCGTACCCGATGGTGACCTTGGCCTCAAATCCCAGCTTGGCTAGAGTTCGCAGCATGCTGAACGCCATTCACCACGTCGCGCTCATCTGCACCGACTACGACCGGTCGCGACGGTTCTACGTCGAACTCCTCGGCCTCGATCTGATCCGGGAGATCTATCGGGAGGAGCGGCAGTCATGGAAGGCGGATCTGCGGATCGGGTCCGTCCAGCTGGAATTGTTCTCCTTCCCTGCGCCAGCGATGCGGCCGTCCCATCCAGAGGCGACAGGCCTGAGACATCTGGCATTTGCGGTGGTGAATCTTGATCCCGTAATTATGCACCTGGAAGCCGCCGGCGTTGCCGTTGAGCCAATCCGGATCGACCCATATACAGACCAACGGTTTACCTTTTTCAGAGACCCAGATGGATTGCCGCTGGAGCTCTACGAAGCTCCATAAGGAACGGTCCGCTTTCGCGACCACGTCATCGGAGGTGGGAACGGCAGTCGGCAGATATAATCCGCCAACTCGGGTGCGTCACCGGGCTCCTTGCCACGGGCTAGGAGGCCGACCGCTCTGCGCCGGATGTCGGACATTGAGACCAGCGTCGCTGTGCGCTCAGAAACGGACCCTCACGATCCAGAATCGGCAGCTGGATGGACCAGCCGAACAGCAGACGCGCTCGGCTGAAAAGACTAGCACTCGATAGATCGGATCCTAAGCCAATTTCCGCCTGCCGCGCGCGTTATTGCAAGACGTTCAAATTTGAGCTTCCGCACTCATGCTTTGTCGAGAGTATCTCCTATAGTCTCTTAAACCTTCTGCGCCGTAAGTTTTAGCCGTTTTGAACCGCCGTCGGCGACGATGACGACGAAATAGGAGAACGCAATGACTCGCAATCACGTTGAACGTCTTGGAGAGTTCAGGGAAATCCTAGTCGCGACTCGACGCGAAGGCGTCCGTAACGTGCACCATACTCGCGACGCAATGCGGGCAAGCGGCTTTCAGATCGGGGACAGCGATGGCTCCAGCTACGGTGCCCAGCTGAAGGCGCTCCAAGAGGAAATTGAGGCAGTCGATCGCGCCATCGAAGACGAGAAGCGGTTGGCCTTGGCCCTCGAGAGCGCGGCTCAATCCCGCCGACCGACTAAGCCGAGAATCGTGAAGGGAACATAGAGCCAGCTACGGCCGTTGGCAGCTCATCGCGTCGCGACAGGCAATTTTCGAGCGATGCACATCCTGCTGGCCACATAAAGATCGAGAACACGGTTCGCTATCTTGGGGTAGACCTGGAAGACGCGCTCACCCGCGCTGAGGGCACCGAGATTTGATTTTGGTAGCCTCTCGGCACTACCGAGGCGCCGTCATTGGTGGTTAGCGGACTCGGCCTGCCAGCGCCGTTGCATTGGCGCCGCTTCAGGTCGAAAATGCCACATGAAAGCAGTCCGATTTCCCAAGCTCACGACACCAAGGCTCGTGCTTCGGGCGCCGAGCGAACGGGATATCCCAGCATGGTTTGCGCGCGCGACGGATGTCGAATCCGCCTCCCTTGCCGGCGATCCTGTTCCCGACGACATAAGCGCAGGCGAGCGATGGCTCGCCCGTTCGCGTCAGCGGTTCGCTGACGGTAAGGCGATCCAGTGGTCCATAGACCAAGCAGGAGTATCGGACGCGATCGGGACGATAACGCTGTCCTTCGGCGCAACCGATGCCAAGGCAGCCGCATTGGGATTTGTGCTGGCGCGTGCGCATTGGGGGCACGGACTGGGCAGCGAGGCGGCGCGCGAAGTCCTCCGCTACGCCTTTGGAACTCTGGCGCTTAAACAGGTGACGGCCGAGGCGGCGGCGCGCAATTTCGCGTCGCTGCGGATATTGGCGAAGCTCGGCTTCAAACATATCGAGAGCTTTATCGATGAGTCCGACGGCGAGCGTTGCGAGCATTTTGCGCTCGACAGAGACATCGGATGGTCATTGTTGGCGAGCAACGCGATGCCAGACTGTTAGGCTTTGAGCCATCCGCCAATAGATGTTCCTTCCTCGGCCCCTTGCGGACATCAACACAATACAAGAAAGCCATCTTAGGCCTCTTCAAGCGCGTCGCCTCGGGCATGATTCCTATGGACCTGAAACGCGGCATCGACAAGGCCGTAGAAGCCGTCGTGGCTGAGCTGAAGACCAATGCCCGCAAGGTGACCAAAAATGACGAGATTGCCGCCTTCGTTGCCGACCTTCTGCATCGACATTCGACCAGCCGGCATGATTGGTCTTGAAGGAGACCCAGGCGTGTGTCGGATCAACATCGTAAGTATCGGCGGCAAAAGCAGATCCGGCAAAAAGCACGCCGGTTAGAGCGGCGGCTAAAACTGTAGGTCTCATTGATATTCTCCTTTGATTTGTCCAGCACGCCCCTTTCTGCCTTACGTCGGCTTCAAGCAGTCACCCAGAAATTCGATGAAGCGTTGCGTCATTGCCGAAGCAGGCGCGTTTCGATGGCGGCGAAGACAGAGCGGCGGCGACGATTTCCTCCGCCAGAAGCGCGATGCCTAACGTCGGTGTTGAGCCGGCGTTCTCATCGCATCGGATGCAAGGAGACGCGAAGGGCGAGCAGGCGGTCACATTACTCAGGCGTCAGTTCAACTCGATACGTTCTCCCGTTGCCGCCGAGCGTTTTACCGCATCGACTACCCTCAAGGTTTTGAGCCCCTCACGCCCGCTGACAAGCGGCGGTTCGTCTCCGCGGATCACCTTGCAGAATTGCCTGATCTGCAGAACGAGCGGGTCCTCGTCGTCGACCTCGATACGCGTTTGGTCAAATGGTTCCCACCAACTCCGTTTACCAGGATTGCGCCAGACCTCGAGCGACGGAACAGCCAGCGACCCGTGCGTTCCTCCGATCATGTAACAGGATTGCTCGGTTTTCGGGTAAGCCGGATTCTCTCCGGTTGTCATCTCCCAGCTCCACGGTGCGACCACCGCGTCCGAGACTGTTGCAGTTCCTAACACTCCATTCTTGAACTCAATCAGGATCACAGCCGTTTCCTCAACCGCGTTGCCGCGCACCGCGTTGGACTCGCGTGCCTGAACCGCAGCCACATCGCCGAAAAGGTAGCGCAGATTATCGACATCGTGGATGAGATTGAGGAAAACCGGCCCCGCACCGCGCTCACGACGCCACGAGATGTCGAAGTAGTCGTCGGGTTTGAATAGCCAGAACATCGCATTGACAACAAGAACGCGGCCGAGCTTTCCGCTTTCGATGATTTCCTTTCCCTTCTGCATCACCGGATTGTGTCGGCGGTGATGACCGGTCAAAAGAGGAAGACCTTTTGCCTCAGCCGCTGCGATCAGCTTTGCCCCGGATATAATGTCGTCGGCGATAGGCTTCTCGATGAGTGCAGGAATGCCGGCTTCAACGGCTTCCAACCCGTTCTGAACGTGAGCCGGGTTGGGCGTAGCCACGATGATACCATCAGGTCGGTCTGCGGCAATCATGTCCGCGAAGCTTGGAAACCACTTCACGCTGGCTTCCTTGGCAATTGTCTCGCCAACCGGCGTGGGATCGACCACGGCACTGAGTTGCGCCGAGGGCTCGGCCAGGACGTGCTGAATATGGCGCTTACCGATGAGGCCTGCCCCAACAACGGCCAGCTTAACCCGTTGGGTCATGATCACCTCAGCCCTTGCCCGACGCCTTGCTCATAGTCGCCGCGCGTCGGATGGCAAGCTGGTATCCTTCCGTTCCAAGGCCGCAGATCACACCGTCCGCGCGGTGCGAAACGAACGAATGGTGTCGGAAGCTTTCGCGCTTGTGCACATTGGAAATGTGAATCTCGATCACAGGCCCCTCGAATGTGTTCAGAGCGTCGAGGATGGCGAGTGAGGTATGGGTGAAGGCTGCCGGATTGATGACGATGCCTGCACCGTCCTCGCGCGCCTCATGAATCCAATCGATGATCTCGTATTCCCGGTTGCTCTGATGAAAGCGGATTTCATGGCCGAGTTCGGCTGCCAGCTTGCGGCAGTCCGCCTCTACGTCTGCGAGCGTTTCATGCCCGTAGATATGTGGCTGGCGTTTGCCAAGCAGATTGAGGTTTGGTCCATTGAGAACGTAGATCAGGCTCATAGCATAGTGTCCTTCTTGAGCACTCTGTTCTGGTCAGACGAACGCGATTGCTTGAACAGCAAAATCAGGGTCCGACTCGTAGAGATCTGCGCGCAAGCCGAGCTTTCCAGCTTCGAGAGCAGGCGCGGCGATCGTCCGCGCGGCCTCGAGAACGGCAGTGAGAAGCTTCTGCTTGGTTTCTGCAGTACGACCCGGTGCCATCCGCACGATGATTTGGATGAAATGATGATCGACATGCTCATCGCCCACGCAGGAGTATGTCGCCTCCCGCGCAAGCGTGCGCACGGCAGAAGGTTTCACAAGGCCGCCATCGCGAACGCAGCGATGCACGGTCAGCGTCAGTCGGTCCATGGCTACATGCTCGCCTGCGCCCCGGCTATAATCGATGATGATATGCGGCATTTGGGATATCCCCATCAAGCCGACAGGCGGCATAGGTCCGTAAAGTGAAGGGACATGCGCTCTGCGTCCGGTGCTATCCCGGTGAACAATTCGAAAGCCGCTGCTGCCTGGTAGACGGTCATGCCGCCGCCCCGAAGGGTCCGGCAGCCTTTTCCTTCGGCGAGAGCAAGGAGCTCTGTGACGAGTGGCATATAGACAATGTCGGCCACCCAATGCCGTGGCAGAAGCCATTCCGCATCGATCGGCAAACCAGGATGGCTCTTCATACCCGTCGGCGTCGCGTGGATAAGGCCGTCCGCGGAGCGCAGGGCGCTGCCGACATCCGTCGTGGCACGCGCGCAATCCCACGAGAACCGATCGTTCAACTGCTGGGCCAAGGTTTCTGCCCGTTTTGATTCCTGGTCAAAGATCGATAATCTGTCAAATCCGAGCTTGATGGCGGCATGCGCCACGGCGACACCGGCGCCGCCGGCGCCAAGCAGGACGGCATGCGACTTCGCGACGTCCGGAAGGCCGCGCTGGAAATTCTCGTAGAAACCGTACCAATCCGTGTTGTGGCCGATCCTCTCGCCGTTGCGGAAGACCACGGTGTTGACCGCACCGAGCATCTTTGCATCCTCGGAAAGGCGATTGAGGTGGGCGATCACTGTCTGCTTGCACGGATGTGTAATGTTGCTGCCGGCAAAACCGCGCTGCTCTTCCTCGTCTAGGAGGTCCGGCAGCGCGGAGGCGGGAAGGCCTCGCTCGGCGAAGTCGAGAAGCTCGTAACGGTAATCGAGGCCCTGGCGTCGCCCCTCCATTTCGTGGAGGGCCGGGGACTTTGACATTTGGATGTCGGCACCGATCAGCCCCACGAGGAATTTCTTGTCGTGCATTGGCATCGCTTTCGAAAATCAGTGATGGGCCAGGATTTCACCGAGGAAGGTTTTCGTGCGCTGGTGCTCGGGAGACTTGAAGAAGACCTCCGGTTCGGCCTCTTCGACGATCTCTCCGGAGTCCATGAAGATGACGCGGTCAGCGACCTGACGGGCAAACCCCATTTCGTGCGTGACACAGATCATCGTCATCCCGTCACGGGCGAGCCCGATCATGGTGTCGAGCACCTCTTTCACCATTTCGGGATCGAGGGCAGAGGTCGGTTCGTCGAAGAGCATGACCTTCGGCTCCATGCAGAGCGCGCGGGCGATGGCGACGCGTTGTTGTTGTCCGCCCGATAGCTGCGCGGGATATTTGTCCGCCTGGTCAAGGATTCGAACGCGCTCGAGATATTTTCGAGCCAGTCGCTCTGCGTCAGCGTGGCTTACGCCTCGAACACGCATTGGGGCGAGGGTACAGTTCTGAAGTACGGTTATGTGGGGGAAGAGATTGAAGCTCTGGAAGACCATTCCCACTTCGCGACGTACAGCGTCGATGGATTTGGTGCTTCCGTCCAGTACGTGACCCTCGACGACGATCTTGCCTTCCTCGATCGTCTCGAGGGCATTGATGCAGCGGATTAACGTTGATTTCCCGGAGCCTGACGGCCCGCAGAGGACGATTTTTTCGCCTTTGCGGACCGACAAACTAATGGATTTCAAGGCATGGAAAGTGCCGTACCACTTCTGCACGTCCTCAAGGGAAATCAGCGTCGATTGATCTTTTGCGGAATTGAGCACGGAACCCTCCATTTGGGCTTTACTTCACGGTGAACGGGATGTTCGGAATGGATTCCGGGAACCGCGGCAGATCGATCGCCATCCACTTCTTAGTGATGGCGGCAAGCTCACCATTGGCCTTGATCTTGTCGATGAAGGCGTTGACGGCTTCGTTCCAGTCCTTCTCGCCGAGACGGGTACCGACGCCGTTGTAGGTCGTCAAAAAGTTAATCTTGCGCTCGTACGTGCCGGCACTCGCCGCATCCAGACGCTGACCATAGAACTGGTTGCCGCCAACCGCCCTTACCTGTCCGGAGACCAGAGCCTGGATGGTTGCGGCGTCGTCATCAAAGCGGCGAACCGTTGCGGTGGATCCGACGGCGTTCGTTACTGCCTTGTCCTGCGAACTGGATTTCGGAACGCCGATCTCCCATCCGGCAACGTCTTCAGGCTTCGTAACCGTGTCGGACTTGGCAGCATAAAGCGAAATCGTGTTGGCGGCGTAAGGCTTGCTGTACTGAATTGCTTTCGCGCGTTCTTCCGTCATCGCCATCGTTGCGAACAAGATGTCGACTTTGCCGGTGGTAAGCGCCGGAATTCGGTTGGCAACGGCGAGCGGCTGGAATTGAACCTTCACGCCTAATTCCTTGGCAAAAAGGTTGGCGACGTCAGCGTCGAAGCCGTCCTGCACGCCGCTTGTGTTGACGAACCCCCATGGCGCATTGTCGCCCTGGATGCCGACCACGAGCGTGCCCTTTGCCTTGATTTCCTCTACAGTTGCCGCAGAGGCGGCGGCAGTGCCAACGGTTGCGAAGGCAATAGTTGCCAGTGCAAGTCCGAGAAAAATCCCACGACTGTTATGCATGCTTATTCTCCTCCTTAAGAGTTTTGCTTCGAGCGAAGCGGTTAGCGGGCAGCTTTCGCCATCCGTTTTTCAAGGCGACTTCCCGCATGGGAGAGCGGCCAGCAAATGATGAAGTAGATTGCGCCGACGATCCCGAAGACGAGCAGCGGACGATAGGTCTGGTTTGAAATGATCTGACCGGCGCGAGTCAGTTCAATGAAGCCGACGATTGCTGCCAGCGACGTGCCCTTGGTGAGCTGGACAAGGAAGCCGATCGTGGCCGGCATCGAAATTTTCAGGGCCTGCGGCAGAATGACGTCTTTCATCCGCGAGACATAGTGCAGACCGAGGGCGTTGGCGGCTTCCGTCTGGCCCTTCGGCACAGCCTCGATGGAGCCGCGCCAGATCTCGCCCAGGAAGGCGCTGGCATGGAGCGTGAACGCGACTGCGACCGCGATCCACGCGTTAACGTCGATGCCCAACAGCGCAACGCCGTAATAGACAACGAAGAGCTGCATCAGAAGGGGCGTGCCCTGGAAGACGCCGATATATCCTGCGGTGATCGTCCGGGCGACCTTGTTCTTCGAGGTGCGCAGGAGCGCGATCAGGATTCCGAATATCCCCCCACCGATGAAGCCCACGATCGCAAGCAGCACGGTCCATTTCAAACCCTGCATCAAAAAGAAAAATTGATCTTCTCCGATGGGACCCATGGCTGCTTCCTATCGCGTCGGGTAGCTGAAGTAGTGGCGAGAAATGAGCGCAAAGAGGCCCATCATCAGGCTTGAGATGACCAGGTAGATAGCGGTCACCGTGAAATAGACTTCGAAGCTGCGGAAGGTGTCAGACTCAATGCGCTGAGCGGCCGAGGTCAGCTCGTAGGCGGCGATCGACGTGCAGACAGACGTTGTCAGTGTCAGCATGATGAACTGGCTTGTGAGCGAGGGATAAATCGCCCGCAGCGCCGGCTTGAGCACGATGAGCCGGAAGACGTCCGCCTTGTGAAGACCAAGTGCGAAACCTGCCTCGATCTGGCCGCGCGAAACGCTCTCGATCCCGCCTCGGATGATCTCGATTGCGTAGGCCCCACCATTGATGCCGAGGGCAATGATCGCCGTGACGGTCGGATTGAGGCGGATGCCCATGAGAGGAAGGGCAAAATATATGAAGAAGATCTGCACCAGGAATGGCGTATTACGCACAACCTCGACGAACACGATCACGGCAGCCCGCGTGATCTCGCTCTTGGAACTCCTTGCAACGACGCCCAGGAGCCCGATGACGAGTGCGAGGAGCATCCCAGCTAACGCAAGGCCAACCGTTCCAAGCGAACCCCATAGCAATTCCGGGGCGCGGTCGAGGACCGCACCGAAATCGAACGTATACCGCATTTAAGACTTTCTCCTCCTGACCGGCCTAGGCCGCGTCGGCGCCGGATCAATGATCCGGTTTCAAAATTCCCAGTGCGCTGGCATGCAGATGTTTTAGATGTGCCTCCGGGTCGACCGACCCGACGAGTGGCACTTCGACCGAGATAGCAGCGCCGTATTCAGTTGCCGCACAGAGGTCCTCCAATGGCAGTTCGCCTTCTCCTGGAGCGAACCTACCGCTTCTCGCCTCGGCGATCATTGCATCCGATGTTTTGGGCGCAGGACCGCGGGCGTCGCAAAGCTGGATGTGTTTTACCTTCCCTGCATTTGCGCGAAGCTCGTCGATCGAGGCTCCGTTTCGGAAGAAGTGAATCCCGTCAACGAGGGCACCGGCATTCTCTGCTCCACAGGCATTCAAGACCTCTACGCTGTCCCGAAAGGTCCTTACCGTCCGCCAGCCCATGTTTTCGATGTCGACTGACATGCCATATCGCGCCGCGACGGCGCAAAACTCTGAAAGGTTTGTGGCAAGACGGCCGCCGTCTCGATCATCGCCGCAAACACTCAGCCGGCGCGCCCCTATGTTCGCAGCGGCTGCCACGGTCGCCTCATGGGAGGCCGCAACGAAGCTCTCGTCGATCACGAAGAACTCGATATCGAATATCTTGATGCCTTCGCCATCGGCAATTGCCTTGAATTCCTGGGCACTGTGGCTGCCCACCGGCAACTCGTAGAAAGGGGCTCCGGGAAAGGCGGGGTGAAGACGAAGCCCTATCGACGCAAAACCCGCCCGAGCAGCTATCACCGCGAATTCCTTGGGCGGCAGCCCGATCGATGAAAAGTGCGCCACGCCCAGTTCAAGGCGCGGCCCTGGCGTCGCGACGGTCATCACAAGGTCCCCTTTGTCGCAAGGTGATTGCGCAGATTGGTTCCCGTGCGGTGAATATGCTGACGCAACATATCGCACGCATAGTCCAGATCCCTGGCGACGGCTCCCTGAGCGATCTCACTGTGCTCCTGGCTGACGTTGCGGTCACCCGACGTGCGGGTCAGAAACACCCGGCGATAACGGTCGTTGAGATTAAGCAGCAGGCTGCAGAAATGGAGCAGGATCGGCTTCCCGCAGCCGGATATAAGTGTCAGATGGAATTCGCGGTGGAGCTCTTCCCAGCGCTCGAGTGTCTCGGGGCGGGCCGCGTCACGCTCAGTGCGGTTAAGGCGATGCAGCGCTCTCATAACGTTGCCTTCCCACTCCACATCGCCGATCCGCATGGACTCGCGAAGCGCAAAGACTTCGAGCTCTTCGCGCAGGATGGTTATCTCTTCCAGATTGGCCAAGGAGATTGATGAAACGCGGTAGCCGCGATTGTCCTCGAACTCCACTAGACCGTCCGATATCAGCCGCGCCAACCCTTCACGCAGCGGACTGAGGCTTACGTTGAACGTCTTGCGCGCCTTTTCGAGATTGATCTTGCTGCCAGCCTGAAGCTCGCCGGAGATGATCGCCTCACGAAGACGGGATGCAAGCTGGCTCCCAATCGTGTTTTTGCCGTCATCGAGAAAGCCAGAAGACGGTGGAGCATCTTCTGTCGGCGGAGCAGATGCGCCGTCATCATGCGGTACCATTGCTTCTGCGGGCTCCCCGAAATTAGTCGTCGATGATCGGTATAATAAACGATTATTCCTGTCAACTTCGGTGCACTTAAATTTGCGAAAATGCCAAGCGCTAATTTCGTGTGCGAAAACAAAATATAATCAAATCAACCAACTGGACGCTTCCATCCTGATCCTTTCGGCATCTCGAGTGTCGCGAGAATGCACGGCGGCGGCCTTGACAGATAATCGATTATTTGGATAGTCGGGCAAATCGGGAGGTAGCCCCACATGGTGATCAAAACTGAAAGCGATCTGACGCCGGCCGTCCTCGCCGTGATGAATCGCACTGAAGGCCCCCGCCTGCGAGAAATCCTCGTGTCGATGGTCACGCATCTTCATGCTTTCGTGCGCGAGGTTCGACTGACTGAGGTCGAGTTTCGGGAGGCGACAGCCATGCTGAACGAGATCGGGCAGCTGCATACTGATCATCACAACGAGTTTGTGCTGATGGCCGGTTCTCTTGGCGTGTCTTCACTTGTCTGCCTGCTGAACAATGGCGACAGAGGACAGACTGAGACCTCCCAGTCGCTGTTGGGCCCATTCTGGCGCCTCAACTCTCCGCGAGTCGAAAATGGCGCGTCGATCATCCGATCCGAGACGCCGGGCACTCCCTTATTCGTGCATGCCAAGGTCGTTGACCGCGACGGTAAGCCAATTGCCGGCGCCGAAGTGGATGTCTGGCATGCATCTCCCGTCGGTCTTTATGAAAACCAGGACCCGGACCAGGCCGAGATGAACTTGCGCGGCAAATTCACGACCGACGAGCAAGGTCGGTTCTGGTTCAGGACCGTCAAGATGGTCGGGTATCCGATACCGGTCGATGGCGTGGTCGGACGCCTGCTCAAAGCTCAGGGACGCCATCCGTACCGACCAGCGCACCTGCACGCACTGATCTTCAAGCATGGATACAAGACGCTGATTTCCCAGGTCTTCGACCCCAGCGACCCGAACATCGACTCCGATGTTCAGTTCGGTGTCACGGCAGCGCTGACCGGCGACTTCATTCGTCATGAGGAGCCCCATCCGACCGAAGCGGATATTCCTGGTCCGTGGTTCTCGCTCGACTACACCTATGCCATGGAGCCCGGCGAAGCCGTTTTGCCGCGTCCCCCGATCAAATAAATCACGATCAGTAGAGCAAACGATATGATCACCGAAGAAGAACGCCGGGCCGCGGCAGACGCGCTGCTCAAAGCTGAAATCGAGCGCAAGCCGATCATACAGCCTAGCGAGACCTACCCGAACCTCGAGCTCGAGGACGCCTACCGAATTCAGGCTTTGTGGGCGGAGGCGAGGGTAGCCAAGGGCGCACGGATCGTCGGGCATAAGATTGGCCTGACGTCACGCGCAATGCAGATGGCTTCGAAGATGACGGAGCCGGACTACGGCTGCATTCTTGACGATGCGCTTTACAACGACGGAGCGCAGATCAGGGCTGACTTGTTTATCAAGCCGCGCCTTGAGGTCGAGCTGGCCTTTGTTATGGGTGAGGATCTCGTCGGGCCCGGCACCAGGATCTATGACGTCATGCGTGCGACCGAGTTCGTTGTCCCGGCGCTCGAGATTATCGACTACCGGACCGAAGTCCCTCGAGCGATCACGGATACCATTGCGGACAACGCGGCTTTCGGCGCCCTCGTCGTTGGCGGCCGTATAATTCGCCCGATGGACATCGATATCCGTTGGGTCGGAGCGACTCTTTCCAAGAACGGCATCATCGAGGAATCGGGCGTGTCGGCGGCGATCATGGGACATCCGGCAGCCGGCATCGCGTGGCTGATCAACAAACTTCATGCTGTGGGCGGTGGCCTGAAGAAGGGACAAATAGTCCTGGCCGGCTCCTTCACGCGTCCTGTCGATATCGCGAAAGGGGATGTCATCCAGGCCGACTATGGCCCTGTTGGCTCCATCGGCGTGTCGTTCGTGTGAGGTGCCAGTTGGATCATCCCGTCAATCGGTTCAAGCGGAAGCTCCTTGCTGGTCAAAGTCAGATCGGCCTGTGGTGTGGCCTGCCGGGAAACTACGCCGCGGAAATCGTCGCGCCTTCAGGTTTCGATTGGCTCCTGTTCGACACGGAACATTCTCCGGGTGACGTTCTGACCGTCCTGCCACAATTGCAAGCGGTCGCACCATACGACGTTTCCCCAGTCGTCCGCCCGGCCATCAACGACCCCGTTCTCATCAAACGTTTCCTGGATATTGGCGTTCAGACACTGCTCATTCCCTACGTTCAGAACGCGGAAGAGGCGAAAGCCGCAGTCGCGGCCGTGCGATATCCTCCGGATGGAATTCGTGGTGTTTCTGCCCTGACGCGCGCCACTCGTTTCGGCCGAGTTGCGCACTATGCGCAAAATGCGGAACGGGAAATTTGCCTGTTGCTGCAAGTTGAGACGCGGGAAGCGCTTGGCAACCTCGAGTCGATTGCCTCGGTAGAGGGAGTGGATGGCGTATTCGTAGGACCGGCAGACCTTGCAGCGAGTTTCGGACACAGGGGCCAACCGAGCCACCCGGAGGTGGTCGATGCAATTGTCGACGTGATTGAACGCCTGAAAGCGTTGGGCAAGCCTGCGGGCATTCTTACCCCGGATGAGAAGTTCGCGGCACGGTGCATCTCACTGGGAACACTATTTACTGCCGTTGGTGTCGATGTCGCTGTTCTGGCGAGGGGATCGGAAGCACTCGCGGCACGATTTGCATCGCAAGGAGCGTACCGCGATGCCGGAACGTGATGAACTCCTCACTGAAATCGCACCGACGGGAGTCATCAGAGCGGCGGTCAACATGTCGAATGCCGCACTTGTCCAACTCGATCCAGTGACAGGCGTTCTAACAGGGCCGAGCGCGCAGATCGCGATCGCACTTGCGGCAGAACTCGACTGCTGTTTGTCGCTGGTTCGATACGGATCGGCCGCTGACATTCTTGCGGCTGCCGAAGGCAACGAGTGGGACGTTGCATTCATTGCTCCCGATCCGTCACGTGCCGACAGGTTCTCCTTCTCGCCCCCCTATACCACGGTGACCGCCAGCTTTCTGGTGTCAGACAGTAGCCCGCTAGGCAGCGTGGGGCATGTCGACGTCGAAGGGGTGCGCATTGCCGCCGCCAAAACCGCTGCGTATACAAAGCAGCTTGAGCGACAGGTTAGAAATGCAATCCTCCTCCATACCGAAAATCCCGCCTCCGCCCTGGACATGCTTATATCCTCCCAGTGCGATGCGGCTGCGGGCTTGACCGAGTCCCTGTCACGTTTCTGCGAAGAGAATCCAGGTTTCCGCGTTGTTGAGGGGACATTCTCGAAAGTGCCTCAGGCGATCGCTGTGCATCGGAGGTGCGTTCAAGCTTCAACCTTCCTGTCGGACTTCATCCAGCAGCATTGCAGTGCGGGTATGCCGAGCAATTGAAGCAGTTGGCGGAACATGCGTCTTTCGATTCAACGCTTATGGCGCTGAAAATATTTAGTTTTTTCTGCTGTTTGTTACACAGTTTGTTACACAGCTACCACTGCGATGTTCGATCGCGCCAAGGCTCATGGCTCTGAGTTCCCTCGCCCCATCTATTGACCGTTAAAAACCTCCGCCGGACTACGTCGCTGCCTAGGTCAGACGGCGGTGATCCAATGAGGATAGAGAGGCGGGCGAGGGACCGCTTCGGATCGGAACTCGCCGAGGCGCCTCTGACCCACAACGACAATTGGCTTACTTAATGATGGCTGCTTCGCGCTAATGTCGGACGCTGAACTCGAAATCCTCATTACCTGAAGCCGACATGGATTGCCGCTGACGTTGGGCAACCGCTTCGAACCGTTGCTCGACTCGCGACACGGTTCGCGGCGAAGTTCCGCTGCCCGCAATCGGCGTTGGTGCGTTGCAATCATCGTTTTGAAGCCGGCACCTCTGCCGGCCTGCCATCATCGTCAACCGCCACCATCGTGAAGTAGCAAGAATTGGTGTGACGTCGGACGAAGGCGGTGTCGGTCAGGCTGGCATTGCCGGCAGGATTGGCCCGGGATCAGCTCAGCATTTTAAGGCATGAGGATTGCGTGCAGCCCTTCATGCCCCAGGGACGGTGCGGCCTGCGCTCAGATGTCGGGCTAATTGCGCGCTTGGGCGGCGAGCGACACTATTGTTCGAAAGGCTCTCCGAGCGAAGCCACGCCGTTGAGCTTAAGCAGACGCCGGTTCGAAGAAATGATGCCCAGCACGACGATTGTCACGATATAGGGCAGGCTCGATAGAAGTTGCGAAGAGACGTCCAGTCCGGTCGCCTGGGCCGCCAGGCTTGCCAGGGAGACGGCGCCGAAGAGACAGGCGCCGAGGAAGATACGGCCGGTGAGCCAGGTGCCGAAGACGACGAGCGCGATCGCGATCCAGCCGCGCCCGGCAATCATGCCATCGGCCCACAGGGGCGTGTAGACCACGGCCGCGTAGGCGCCGGCGAAACCCGCCAACACGCCGCCGAAGGCGACAGCGGCGAAGCGCACGGCGATCACCGGATAGCCGAGCGCATGGGCCGCCTTGGGATTCTCGCCGACGGCGCGAACGACAAGGCCGGTCTTGGTGTAGGCGAATATTCCCCAGATGGCGACGGTCGCAGCAAGCGAGAGCCACACGACGACGTCCTGAGCGAACAGGCCGCCGATGACCGGGATATCTGAAAGCCAGGGCAATGAAAGCTTCGGAAGGCCTTTGACCGTGAGGCTCTCATAGGTCTTGCCGAACAGTGCCGAGAGGCCCTGGCCGAGTATGCCTATGGCGAGTCCCACCGCGACCTGGTTCGCGCGGAACCCCAGCGCGATGACGGCAAAGACAAGGGAAAGAGCAGCACTTGCGAGGCCCGCGGCGAGGAAACCCAGGAGGTGGCCGCCGCCGTGATAGACGATGATGAAGGCGATGACCGCCCCCAAGGCCATCAGTCCTTCCACGCCGAGATTGAGGACGCCGGCCCGCTCGGCCACCATTTCGCCGAGCGCCGCCAAAAGGAACGGCATGGCCGCCGCCAGCATTCCGGCGACGATGAACTCGAGGGCATTCATGGAGCGCTTCCGTGGGCGGCATGGCGCCATTCGAGCCGGTAGCGGACGAAGGCGATGGCGACGAGATAGGTGAGCAGCAGGCTGCCCTGGAAGACCCGGACCGCGGCGACCGGCAGATTTGCCGAGACCATGGCGTTGTCGCCGCCGATATAGAGGGCCGCCATGAGCAGCGCGGAAAAAACGATGCCTATCGGGTGAAGGCCACCGAGATAAGCAACGATGATGGCCGCATAGCCGTAGCCGGTCGAGATGGAGCGCTGCAACTGGCCGAGCGGCCCGGCCACCTCGGCCGCCCCGGCGAGGCCGGCCGCGAAGCCGCCGATGAGGAGGGAAATCCAGATTGCGCGGCCTTCGTTGAAGCCGGCGTATCCGGCCGCGCGCGGCGCGAGGCCGCCGACCTGCAGCTTGAACCCGGCGAAACTCCTCTGCATGAAGACCCAGGCCGCGAGGGAGAACGCGCAGGCGATAAGTAGCGAGACGTTGACGCGGGTGCCGGGGACCAGGATCGGTACCATCGCGTCATACTGGAACATCACCGATTGCGGGAAGTTGAAGCCGTTTGGGTCCTTCCAGGGGCCGAGAAGCAGGTAGTTGAGCAATTGCGCGGCAACGAGCGCCAGCATCAGTGACACGAGAATCTCGTTCGCGTTGAGCTTCACGCGCCAGAAGGCCGTGAGCGACGCCCACAGCGCGCCGCCCACCGCACCGATGACGAGCATGGAGGGCCAGATCCACTGGCCCGTTGCCTCCGGGAACCAGATGGGAATGGCCGATGCGAAGATCGCGCCGAGAATGAACTGCCCCTCCGCGCCGATGTTGAAGACCTTTGCGCGAAAGCCGATCGCAAGCCCCTGCGCGATCAGCAGAAGCGGCCCCGTCTTCAGAAGAACTTCCGAGAACGAGGCCCAGGACAGGAAAGGCTCGAGAAGCATCGCGTGGAAAACGGCCACCGGATCGCGGCCCATCAGGAGGTAGAGCCCGAGATTGAGTAGTGTCGCAAGGCCCAGCGCCACGGGCGGGGCGAGCATCTTGATTGCAAACGAGGCATGTTCGCGGCGAACCAGAACGGGAAGGAACCGCAGGGACAGAGCGCTCATGCGGGGACCTTTTCGGCGGTCGTATGCGCACCGATCATATAGCGGCCGATCTCCTCGGGTCTGGTGTCGCGCGTCACCAGCGGCGGGCTCACCCGACCCTGATGGATCACCTGGATGGAATCGCAGAGCTCGAACAGTTCCTCCAGTTCCTCCGAGATGACGAGGATGCCCATGCCTTCGTTGCGCAGGGCGACGAGGCGCCGGCGGATGGCGGCCGCGGCGCCGATGTCCACGCCCCAGGTGGGCTGCGCCACGAACAGCAATTTCGGCGACAGCATGATCTCGCGGCCGACGATGAACTTTTGCAGATTGCCGCCCGAAAGCACCCCAACCTCCGTTTCGGAGCCCGGCGTGCGTACGTCATACTGCCGGATGCAGTCTTCGGTGAAAGCTTTCGCCCGGGGCGTGTCGACCAGGCCGCGTTTCAGAAGGCCGGAGGGATGGGCGGTCAGAAGGCTGTTGAGGACGAGCGACATTTCAGGCACCGCGCCGCGGCCCAGCCGTTCCTCGGGAACGAAGGCGAAACCCAGCCGGCGGCGGGCGGCCGCATCGAGCACGCCGACGTCCTTGCCCATCATGAAGATACGCTCGGACTTTTCGCGCGGCAGCACTGTCTCGCCCGAGATCAGCGCCGCGAGTTCGCTCTGGCCGTTGCCCGATATGCCGGCGATACCGAGGATCTCGCCTGCCCGGACCGTCAGGCTGACGTCGGAAAGCGTCACGGCGAAGGGATCGTCGGGCCGATGGTCGAGGCCGACGATTTCAAGGCGCTTTTCCCCGCCGGAATGGGCAACCGCCGGCATGGGCTGCGGCATGTCGCGGCCGATCATCATGCGGGCGAGGTCGTGCGCGTCGTGGTCGCGCGGATCCACGTGGCCGGTGATGCGCCCGCCGCGCAGGATGGTCGCACGGTCGCAGACCGCGCGGATCTCCTCCAGCTTGTGCGAGATGAACAGGATGGAGACGCCGCCGTCGCGCAGCCGCCGCAACGTCTCGAACAGCTTGTCCACCGATTGCGGCGGCAGGACGGAAGTCGGCTCGTCAAGGATCAGGAGTTGCGGTTCGGTCATCAGGCAGCGGATGATTTCCACCCGCTGCCGCTCACCGACCGAAAGCGCGTGCACATGGGCGAGCGGATCGACCTCTAGACCGAAGTCGCGGCCGAGCTTGCGGATGCCTTGCGCAATATCCGATTTGGCACCGGGCACGACCAACCGGATGTTCTCGACGACCGTCAGCGTCTCGAACAAGGAGAAATGCTGGAAGACCATGCCGATCCCCTTGCGCCTCGCATCCGCCGGGGACGCGAGGGCCAGGGGTTCTCCTTTCCAGGTCGCCGATCCAGCGTCGGGCTGCTCGACGCCGTAGATCAGCTTCATCAGCGTCGACTTGCCCGCCCCGTTCTCTCCGAGGATCGCATGGATCGAGCGCGGAGCCACGTCCAGATCGATGTCTCGATTGGCATGGATCTGGCCGTAGCTCTTGCAGATGCCGCGCAGCGACAGAAGCGGGGCGGTCATGGTTACTTGGGCAGCGGCGTGGTGACACCCTTGACGTGCCAGTCCATGGCGACGATCTCGGCCTCGGTCATCGTCTTGCCGGCGGGAACGCCCTCGCTGCCGTCGGCCTTGGCGATCGGACCGGTAAAGGGCGAGAAGCTGCCGTCGGCGATCTTGGCTTCAACATCCTTGATCTTGGCCATCATGTCGGCCGGGATGCCCGGGTTCCAGTCAGCGACCTCGACAACCTTGTCGCCGACACCCAGGAAAGCGTTGGCGCCCTTGAAGGTGCCGGCGAGGTGGGCGTCGACCGAGGCCTTGAAGAAGGGCGACCAGTCGGTCGCCACGCAGCCGAGATAGGCCTTGGGCGCGTATTTCTTCATTGACGAGTTGAGGTTGAAGGCGGGAACGCCGGCCTCCTCGCAGGCCGAGACGACGGACGGCGTATCCTGCGCGTTAGAGAAGATCACGTCGCATTTCTGCGCCAGCAGCGCCTTGGCGGCTTCCTGCTCCTTGGCCGGGTCGAACCAGGAGTTCACCCATACGACCGAAACCTCGACATCGGGCTTCACCGCCTGCGCGCCCAAGGTGAAGGCGTTGATGGAGGTGATCAGCTCGGGGATGGCGAAGGCGGAGACGGAACCGAGCTTGCCGGTCTTCGAAAGCGCGGCTGCCGCCATGCCCATCAGATAGGTGCCCTGCGAATATTGGGCCGCGAAGGGCGAGAAGTTCGGCGCCACCTGGAAACCGGAAGCATGCAGCACGGTGACGTCGGGATTGCGCCGCGCGATCTGCAGGGCGCCGTTCTGGTATCCGAAGGAGCCGGCGATGAGGAACTTGTTCCCGTCGGCGACCGCCTTGTTCATGATGCGGTCGGCGTCGGGTCCCTCCTGTATGTTCTCGATGATGGTGACCTTCACCTTGTCGCCATAGGCTGCCTTCACCGGCTCGAGCCCGTCGGCGAGCGCGCGGCCCCAGCCGACATCGCCGACCGGCGACGGGACCACCAGTGCGATGCCCAGCGGCTCGTCGGCGGCAGGCGCGCGGCTGCCCACCGCGGCAACGAGGCCGGAAGCGGCGGCGCCCTTCATCAATGTTCTGCGGGTAAGATTTATCAGCATATCGGTTCCCCTTGCTTTTGGTTTTGGTTGCTAGAATTGCACGGTCGCGAGCGCCGCCTCGGCTTGCGCGAACATCCTGGCCTCGTCGAGCCCCGGGAATTCTCCCTTGGCCCAAACGACACGGCCGTTGATCATGGTCATGTCGGTCGGCGCGCCGATGCCCACCTTGGCCAGCAGGCTCAGCGGATCATGCCGCGTGCCGACATAGTCCATGCGCCGGGTGTCGATGGCGAAGAAGTCGGCGGCCATGCCGGGCGCCAGCCTGCCGATGTCGCCGCGCCCGAGCAGCGCCGCACCCCCGGTCGTCGCATAGCCGAGAAAATCGGCCGGCGGCGGCACCGGATGGTCGCGCGTCGACGCCGCCAGACATTGCAGCATGTAGGCGGAATGGATGCAGTGCATCAGGTTGGAATTGTCGTTCGAGGCGGCGCCGTCGCAGCCCAGTCCGACACTGAGCCCGAGGGCCGACATCGCCGGTATGTCGGTGATCTCGGCGCCGACGAGATAGACCGGCTCAGGGCAATGCGAGACGCCGGTGCCGCTCGCCGCCATCTTGCGCAGCTCGTCGTGGGTCAGCTCCCAGCAATGGGCATAGAAGGCATCCGGCCCGCAGAAGCCGATCTCGGCGCAATAGTCGACCGTGCGCAGGCCGTGACGGGCCTGCATGACCGGGCTTTCGCCCTCGCCGACATGGGTGTGCATGCGCACGTTGCGGTCGCGCGCCAGCGCCACCGATTCCACGAACGTGTCGCGATAGCAGTTGACCGGCTGGCAGGGCGCGACGACGACCTGGCGCATGCCGAAGCGACCGGCATCATGGTAGGCGTCGATCAGCCGGGCGCAGTCGGCGATGAATTCGTCGGTCGTTTCCAGCATGGCGTCAGGGATGGTCGAGCCTTCCGATTTCGGCAGCGTGTTGCCGCCGCGTCCGGCATGGAAGCGCATGCCGAGCAGTTCGGCCGCTTCGAACTGCCGGTCGATCAGCCGTTTGCCGGCATGCCGCGGAAAGCAGTATTGATGGTCGAATGCCGTGGTGCAGCCGTGCTTTATCAACTCGGCCATCGCGGTGACCGACGCGTGGTAGAAGCATTCCTCGGTCAGCCGCGAGAAAATCGGATAGATGCGGTCGAGCCATTCGATGACCGACAGCTTCGTCCAGTCCAGATCGGCGCGGTTGCGCACGAAGCATTGAAAGAAGTGGTGGTGGGTGTTGACGAGGCCGGGATAGACGAACCAGCTGGCGGCGTCCTGCGCGACGGTGCCGACAGGCAGTTCCCCCTTGTCGAGGCCTTCGCCGATGGCCCGTATCGCCGGGCCGTCGGTCAAGACATCGACATTGCGACGGACGCGCGGACCGTCGCCATCGTCGACGATGACCGCAGCGCAGTTCTTCAACAGATAACCCGTCATGTCAGGCCTCGCCGCTTTCAAGGACGGGCTCGGGTTTGAGCTCGTGCAGTCGGTGGATGCCGGGCATCTCGATGAAGCCGTCGATGGCGCGGATCGCCCGCGACCATAGCCGGATCGCGGGATAGGGATCGAGCAAAACGCCGCCGTCCGGCGCCAGCGCGACATAGGGAAAGCAGGCGATATCGGCGACCGTCGGCCGGTCCGACGCAAGGAAGCGCTGGCCGCGGATGCGCTGTTCGACGAGGCCGGCTTCCAGTTCCCGCAGGGCCGCCGTGCCCTGCCCGCGAAGCGCATCGATATTGCCCGGACGCAGCAGCATCTCGTGCAGGCGCGCCGCTCCCAGGCTGGCGGTCAGCCGATGCGAGAAGGACAGCCATTGCTGGACGGTCGCCGCCGGTCCGGCCGCATCGTTGCCCAGCCATTGCGGCGCCGCCTTCGCGGCGAGGTAGACCAGCATGGCCGAGGATTCGGTCAGGACGAGGTCGCCATCCTCCAGAATCGGGATCGAGCCCGCCGGGTTGAGCGCCAGGAGTTCGGGGCCGCGATGCTCACCGCCGGGATGGAAGTCGACGGGGCGGATGTCGAGCGCCACACCGGTCAGCGCCGCCATCAGGCGCACTTTGTAGCAGCTCGGAGACAGCACGTAGTCGTAGAGCTTCATTGCGCCACCAGTTGCGCGCCGTAGGTGTAGCCGTGGCGTTTCAGCCAGCGCCGGTAGGCAACCGAGGTCAGGTCGGCCCGCGTGGGAATCTCCATGCCGGGATCGAGCGGCAGCAGCCCCGGGATCTGGTTTTCAAGGATCGACCGGTCCTGGACGAAGATCGTCTGCTGGAAATGGATCAGGTCGGTCATCGGCGTTTCGTCGTCGAACAGCGCCATCCATGGCCAGACGTCGCACAGGTCTTCGGCAAGCGGCTGCACGAAAAGGGTGATGACGTCCCATTCACCCGGGCGTGGCGGGCAGGTCTTGTAGAGGATCGAGCAGGTCGGCGTGGGTACACGATACATGTATTGCGTGGTGATGCCACCTTCCGCCGACTTGGCGGCCTGCGGCTGGTAGAACTGCACCTGGGTTGCCCATACCTCGTCTTCGTCCTCGCGGATCTCGACCTTGTAGTTCTGCACCTCCGTATGCGGCTCGGCTCCCAATATGTCGGTATGGACGAACGGAAAATGCGCGATGTCCAAGAAGTTCTCCACCGCGCGCAGCGGCGAGCAGCGCACGCGCACCACCCCGACATCGACGAGCCGGCGGCCGGGCTGATCGGCCTCGGGGATTGCAAACAGCGGCTTTTGCGGATCACCGAGCGACGCCCAGACATGGCCATAGCGGATACAGGCCGGCAGAACACGTCCGTTGCCGCCGGTGACCTTGGCGTTCCCGTCCTCGCCGAGCCTCACCTCGATCGGCTCGCCCATGAGGGCGGTCTTGCGTCCATGCGCATCGAGCTGGCTGGCAAGGCCGACCGGATACCATTCGTCGGTCATCGCGTTGCGGGTCATCGGGCGGTCCCGCTGGCCGCTAAATGCTCGGCCGCCCGCCGCAGCGCCTCGGCGGCCCTCGACGCGGCGATACGGTTGGTCGGATTGCTGTCCTCGTCCACCAGAACATGCATCAGCGTCTGCGCTTTTCCTTCGAGAGCAAGCAGCAGCCGCACCGTCCGGCCATCATGCGTGTAGTCGAGCAGGCCTTCGGCGGCCTTCGTCCCGGCGGCCGTCTCCAGCGCGGCGATGCCCGCTTCGACCATCATGGAGCGCAGGGGAGCAAGGCCGTCGAACCGTGGCGGCCCGGCGGCGGGTTCGCCAGCCGGAATCCAGATGATGCCGCCGCCATCCTCGACGGGCTGTGTCACGACACGAATCGTGTCCGGCGGCATCAGTGCCGGATGGGCCGGAATGCGCAGGCAGTTTCCCGCCTGGGCATAGCTCCAGCCGTGATAGATGCAGGACAGGGTCTCACCGCGCACGAAGCCGTGGGAGAGGCGCATGCCGCGATGAGGGCATCTGTCGGCAAAGGCCGCCGCACGGCCGGAGCGGCTTCGCCAAAGCGCAATCGGCCCGGCTGGGGATTGCGCTGGCATCACGGTTCCCGCCGGCAAGTCCGCGGAGAGGGCAACAGGCATCCAAGAGCCGGTCGGATAGGGCGGCATACATCAACTTTCAAACGACACCAGCATGTTTCCGAGCGCGGCTTCGCGGTCAAGGATATGCTAATAGACCCGGTTACGTTTGCACAACATTTCCTCACTGGCAATAATGCCCAAAAAAGGTGCATGGCACCTTTCGCAGGGGGAGGCCGCAGGCCGGAAACTAGCCCGATTCGCCCTCTATCGGTGCCCGCCGGATGGCCTCGACCCAGACATCGATTGGTCCAAGAGAGCAACCCATCTCCATCATGTCGATGAGCTCGGCCGGACCGGCAATGTCGAGTTCGATGCGGTCGGGACCGGCAACGCATATCGCCTGCGCGAGCCCGAGCTTGGCGGCATGACGCTCGATCCACGGAAGGAAGGATGCCGCCTCGACATCGCCGAGGATCGTCATGCGCTCCCGCCAGGAATGGCGATTTTGCTCGCTCATAGAAGCCTCGGCAACGAAACAGATATATATATCTATCTACATTTTGCTCAATCGCTGAAGCACCTTTGGGAGCGAGCTCTTGCGACGTTACAGCGACCGTTCCCGGGCAGCGCCATGTCAACGGCGGGAAGTGGCCGCACCGGCCACGGAAGTCTAACCAGACGCGGCTCCACTTCCGAGTGGAGCCGTGGATGCTAAGCGCCTCATGCACGAACCCGCTTCGCGGGAGGGGCGCCTCGTTCTGAGATGGCGCGACAGGCATTGGTCTTGAGCGGGTAGAAGCTGCGATCCGACCATGGAGTTCCTTCAACGAGAGGAACTTGCCATGGACACCCTGTCGACCGATGCACCGATCACGCCGCTTCGCCAGCGCATGCAGCAAGACATGCTCATGCGGGGCCTGGGCTCCCATACCCAGCAGGACTACGTTCGTCACGTCCGGCGCTTCGCAGCCTTCCTCCGACGCTCTCCCGATACTGCGACGCCCGAGGACATCCGCCGCTTCCAATTGTATCAGCATGAGAACGGCGTCGGGCCTGCGACCATCAACGGCGCGGTCTCGGCGTTGCGGTTCCTGTTCCTGGTGACGCTGAAGCGGCGGGATCTGGCACGTGTGCTGGTGATCATGCGCTATCCACGCAAGCTGCCGGACGTGCTGAGCGTGGAGGAAGCGGCGCGGCTGCTCGAAGCAGCACCTGGCATCAAGTACAAGGCCGCGCTCGGTGTCGCCTATGGCGCGGGCCTGCGCGTATCGGAGGTCGCGCACCTCAAGGTCGATGATATCGACTCCACACGCATGCTGATCCGCGTCGAACAGGGCAAGGGGCGCAAGGATCGCAACGCCATGCTCTCGCCGCAACTCTTGGAACTGCTGCGGCTGTGGTGGCGCGAAGGCAGGCGTCGGGGGGTGATGCTTCCGCATGGCGCTGATGGAGGATAAGCCGCCTCCCGGCTGACCCGGTGCGCGTGGGCTTGGAGGTTGCCGACATCTTCCGTGCTGCTGGGCCCGCCTACCGGCTACCCATGCAGGGCACCTGAGCCAGCAGCATCTCAAGGTGATGTCAGCGATCGAGAACTGCCGCACCGCAGCCCTTGGCGGTCACGTCGAGGCCTGCGAGGACTGCGGCCAGTGGCGCATCGCCTGCAACAGCTGCCGCAACCGGCACTGTCCCAGGTGCCAGGGCGCGGCCGCACGTACATGGCTCGCCGAGCGGGAAGCCGACCTGCTGCCGGTCGGCTACGTCCATGTCGTCTTCACGTTGCCGGCCGAAGTCGCCGACGTCGGCTTCCAGAACAAG
>NZ_LPVS01000060.1:0-18231 GCF_014843905.1 Mesorhizobium silamurunense
CGACGGCGCGCTGGTGCCGCCGACGCCCGATGCGCGGCCGCTCGTGCCCGCCGCCGGCCCGCTGCCGGTGACGCTGGAGAACCCGCCTGGCCTCTATGGCTCGGAAACGGGCGTCTTCGCGCACAACCTGCTCAACGCCTCCAGCACGTTTACGCCGCTTGCTCGGCCGCAGATCTCGCTGCCGGTGACCGCCATTCCCTACGCCTTCGACGAATCGGAGAACCTGAAAGGCCCGCTGGTCACATTGGCCCTCTTGCTGATGGTGCTCGACACGCTTGCCGTATTCTGGATGGGTGGGCTGTTGTCGCGCCGGCCACGCCGCGCCGCGGCGACCGCCGCTGCCGTGCTGATCGTGCTCGGCGGGCTCTTCGGCCACGCAGACCTTGCCCGCGCAGATGATTCGAAGCCCGGCGATTCCCAAGCGATCGAGGACATTTCGAAAACCCGCATCGCCTATGTCATCACCGGCGAGCCCGGCGTCGATTCGATCAGCCGCGCTGGCCTCGAGGGCCTCACCCGATTCCTGATCGAGAAGACGGCGCTGGAACCCGGCCCGCCGGCGGGCGTCGACATAGCCAAGGACGAGCTGGCCTTCTATCCGCTGATCTATTGGCCGATCGACGCCACCGCGCCGATGCCCAGCGAAGCCGCAATCGCCCGCCTCGATGCCTATATGCAGCAGGGCGGCACGGTTCTCTTCGACACGCGCGACCAGTTCTCCAACGGCATCGGCGCCGGCTCGGCAAGCCCGGCCACCGAGCGGCTGCGCGACATCCTCGCCAATCTCAACGTGCCGCCGCTGGAGCCGGTACCGTCGGACCACGTGCTGACGAAGTCCTTCTTCATCCTTCCCGAGTTTCCCGGCCGCTTCAACGGCAGCCCACTCTGGGTCGAGGCCTCGCTCGACGCCAGCAATACCGAGAACCGTCCCGTGCGCACCGGCGACGGCGTGTCGCCGATCATGATCACCGGCAATGATTTCGCCGGCGCCTGGGCGGTCGACGAGAACGGCGATCCGATGCTGCCGACCGTGCCGCCGGATCCGATGCAGCGCGTCTACGCGCTGCGCGCCGGCGTCAACATCATGATGTACATGCTGACCGGCAACTACAAATCCGATCAGGTGCACGTGCCCGTCCTGCTCGAGCGGCTGGGGCAGTAGGTCATGAACTGGTCGATCTCCTTCGAGCCGCTCGTTTCCTGGCCGCTGTTCGGGCTTGTCATCGTGCCGCTGCTGCTGCTCGCGCTGGCCGGCCTGTGGTACCGCCAGCGCGGCTCTGTCCTGCGCTTCATCGCCCTGCTCGCGCTGGGTGCTGCGCTGCTCAATCCCGTTTTCCTCGACGAGGAACGCGAGGCGTTGAAGAGCGTCGTCGCCGTCATCGTCGACCGCAGCCAGAGCCAGGACATCGGCGACCGCACCAAGCAGACCGACGAGGCGCTGGCGGGCCTTCAGGAGCGCCTCGGCCGATTCAAGCAATTCGACGTCCGCGTGGTCGACGCCGGCAAGTCCGAGGCCGCCGACGAGCGCACCGAAACCAAGCTGTTCGGCGCGCTGGAAAGCGCTTTCCGCGACGTGCCGCCCTCGCGCATCGGCGGCGCGATCATGATCACCGATGGCGAAGTGCATGACGCGCCGGCCGGCGCTTCGGAGTTCAACGCGCCGCTGCATGCGCTGATCACCGGCAGCGAGCACGAAAAGGACCGCCGCATCCGCTTCGAGAACGCGCCGCGCTTCGGCCTCGTTGGCAAGCCGCTCGACATGAGCTATCGGGTCATTTCCACGGAAGGCCAGGGCGGCCCGGTCGACGTCCGGGTCTCGGTCAATGGCGAGCAGGTCTCGGTCGAGCATGCGACCATCGGCCAGCCGATGAAGCTTGAGGTCACCATCCCCAACGCCGGCCGCAACATCGTCCAGCTTTCGATCGATCACGAGCCGGGCGAACTGACCGACGCAAACAACCGGGCCATCGCGCTGGTCGACGGCATCCGCGATCATCTGCGCGTGCTTCTGGTCTCCGGCGAACCGCATGCCGGCGAGCGCACCTGGCGCAACCTTTTGAAATCCGACGCGTCGGTCGACCTCGTCCACTTCACGATTCTGCGCCCGCCGGAAAAGCAGGACGGCACGCCGATCAACGAGCTCTCGCTGATCGCCTTCCCGACGCGCGAACTGTTCGTCGAGAAGATCAAGGATTTCGATCTGATCATCTTCGACCGCTATCAGCACCGCGACGTGCTGCCGATCCTCTATTACGACTACATCTCCGAATATGTCGAAAAAGGTGGCGCGCTGCTGATCGCCGCCGGCCCCGAATATGCCGGCGAAAGCTCCATTGCCCGCACGCCGCTGATGTCGGCCCTGCCTGCGATGCCGAGCGGCGAGGTCGTCGACAAGGGCTTCTATCCGCGCCTGACCGATCTCGGGCAGCGTCACCCGGTAACGCGCGGGCTCGAGGGCTCCGCCACCGATCCGCCGCACTGGAGCCGCTGGTTCCGCACCATCGGCGTCAAGAATCCCGAGGGCGAGGTGGTGATGAAAGGGGCCGACGACCGCCCCCTGCTTGTGCTCGACCGCAAGGGCGAAGGCCGGGTCGGCATGCTGCTTTCGGACCAGGGCTGGCTATGGGCGCGCGGCTTCGAGGGCGGCGGGCCGCATGTCCAGCTCTACCGGCGCATCGCCCATTGGCTGATGAAGGAACCCGAGCTTGAAGAAGAACGGCTGACCGCCGACGGCCGCGGCATGGTGCTGGAAATAAGGCGCCAGACGATGAGCGACGATCCCGGCCCCGCCCAGGTGATCACGCCTTCCGGCAAGACGATGACGGTCAAGCTGGAAAAAGCCGAACCAGGGATTTTCACGGGCAGCCTGCAGACCAGCGAGATCGGCCTCTATCAGGTCGGCAATGGCGACCTGACCGCGCTCGCCCATGTCGGCCCGATCAACGCACCGGAATTCTCCGATGTCGTTTCCACCGAAGACAGGCTTAAGACGCCGGCCGAAGCGACCGGGGGCAGCGTGCGCCGGCTCGCGCCATCCTCCATGCTTGGCAATCTTGCCGGCGGTGTGGCGCTGCCTTCGATCGTGCCGGTGCGCTCCTCGGGCGCGGCATCGGGCAACGACTGGATCGGGCTCCGCACCACCAACGACAGCACCCTCAAGGCCGTTTCGCGCATGCCGCTGTTCGGCGGCTTCCTCGGCCTCGGCCTGCTGCTGCTGGCGATCGGCTCGATGTGGTACCGCGAAGGGCGGTAGCACTTTCACCTCTCCCCTTGTGGGAGAGGTCGGATTGCCCCGATTGTCCTTCACAAATCGGATGGCAATCCGGGTGAGGGGTAAGCGGCCGTCCGGCTGGAGCACCCCTCATCCGGCTCGGTGCTGCGCGCCGATCCACCTTCTCCCACAAGGAACCCACAAGAGGAGAAGGAGAGGAGAGCCGCCCTACTCTTCCGGCTCGGTCGTGAACAGCAGCGGATAGCCCTTGGCTTTGCCGGCGTCGGTTGCCCGTGCGGCCTTGGTCTCGGCGACGTCGCGCGTGAAGACGGCGACCACGCAGACGCCGCGCGTATGCGCCGTGATCATGACGCGATGCGCCTGATCCTCGCTGAGTTTGAATTCGCCTTTAAGCACCGTCACCACGAACTCGCGCGGCGTGAAGTCGTCATTGACTAGGATAACCTTGTGGAGCTTTGGCCGCTCGGTCTTCGGCTGCGTCCTGGTGCGCGGTTTGAGGACAGTTTCAGGCATCGGAATCCGCCAATTGGGAACCAAAGCAATTCCAGGAAAGTGCCTAGCGGTTTTCCGTTCGGAACTGCGCGAAAATAGCCTCGCTTGTAGGAGCGGACACTCGGCTTTATGTGGGAAAGCGGTGCTTGCCGTTCAACGGCCCTGCCGCCCGACCGTGCGGCGCATCGCGGCGCCCGATCTGCCGGAGCCGCCGTCGTCCATGTTGGTACCGCGCTCCATGAAGGCGGCAATCATCCAGGCGACGAAGCCGATCAGCATTGCGCCCGTCAGCACGATCAGGATCCAGCTCTGTGCCGGCGTGATGTAGTCGAAGCTCGATGAGATCGCCGGCGCGAAAAGCTCCGGCTCGGTCCTGCCGCTGGCGGGATCCGGCACTGGGCTGGCTGTGAAGATGATCAACGCTCTTGCCGCCGCGGTGGCAACCAAGCCGCCGAGGGCCAGCGAGCGCATCAGGGACGAAAGCCGCTTCTTCATGCGGATTGTCCTACGGCACCGGCATTGCGATCGGGTTAAGGATGGGGAGTGGCGCGGCGGAAGCTGCCGGTGTCAGCGTTCGGCCGCAGGAAGCCGCCCCGGCCGGTTTCGGCCGGAGCGGTCTTGAAAGATCAGGACCGAAGCCTGGATCAGGACTTCTTCGCGGCCTTCTTCGGGGCCTTCTTGACCGGGCACTTGTGGGTCTTGGTCACCTTGCAGACCTTCTTCGCGGCAACCTTCTTCGGAGCGGTCTTCGCCGGAGCAGCAGCGGCCGGAGCCGTGGTCGTGGTCGAAGCGGCCGGAGCGGCGGTCGTCGTGGCGGCGGCGTTGCCGAGAGCCGGCATCGAGAAGGCGAGAGCAACAGCGAGGCCGAGGGCGGAGAGGAGGGACTTTTTCATGGCTTCATTTCCTTTTTCATGCGGGTCGAGGAGTCGAGCGTCACTGAACCGGATCGATCGGTGTCACTCCAAGCAGCTTCAAAGCGTTTGCGAGCATCCGGATGCCCTGTGCCTGTTTCTTGGCGGCGCAGAACCGGTTTCCCTTTCTTTGAAGTGCCTTCGCCGCGGTGACCTGCGTTGCCGCGGCATGGGTTTCGAGGGCTTCGTCAACTTGACGGTTGAGATTGGTGCAGCGCTCGGTCCGGGTCAGCGGCGTTACCTTTGCGTTGGAGGCCCCGACCGCGGCTGTGATGAGCGACATGCTGAGCAAAGCACCCATCACGCTGATCCAGAACCTCTGCATCGGTCTTGCCCGTTACTCCGGAAACTTGCGTCGCAGCCGATGACCTGACCGCCACGACACCGGTTATGCCGTTGAAATTTTTCACGAGTTTTTCCCGATTGTAGAATTTTGTTTCTGGATTGTTTCTGAGGAAGCCAATCCATGCCGCATCGCCGCCACTGGCCAAGATGTGGCCCGAATTCTATCGTGTGGGTGATTTGAGAAGGGCCGGCTTGGCTACCAGCATAACAGGGTTCTCGTGAAATCCGACGCACACATACTGATCGTCGACGACGACAAGGGCATACGGGACCTGCTTCAGGAATTCTTCCAGAAGCGGGGCCTGCATACGACGGTGGCCGCCGACGGCACCGAGATGGAGGCGATCCTGCGCCGCGCGCAGGTCGACCTGATCATCCTCGACGTGATGCTGCCGGGAAAAAGCGGGCTGGAGCTTTGCCGCGAGATCCGCGCGAACTACACGACGCCGATCATCATGCTGACCGCCGTGACCGAGACGACGGACCGCGTCGTCGGCCTCGAGATGGGCGCGGACGACTATGTGCCGAAACCCTTCGATCCGCGCGAATTGCTCGCCCGCATCCGCGCGGTGCTGAGGCGCAACGGCACGGCCGAGCCGCGCCGGCCCGCCAGCAAGCAGATCTACCGCTTTGCCGGCTGGACCATGGATTGCTCGCGCCGCCGGCTGACCGCGCCCGACGACGTGCGGGTGGAGCTGACGATGGCGGAGTTCAACCTGCTGCAGACCTTCGTCAAGAGCGCGCAGCGCGTGCTCACCCGCGAGCAGCTCATCGAGCTTTCGGGCGGCGACACCGGCTACAGCTTCGACCGCAGCGTCGACATCCTGGTGAGCCGCTTGCGGCGCAAGATGGAGGACGACCCGAAGACGCCGAAGCTGATCTTGACCGTGCGCAGCGGCGGCTATCAGTTTCTGCCCGAAACGACCTCCGAATGAGACGCTTCCTGCCGCAAACCCTGCCCGTCTGGGTGTTGCTCATCGTCATTGCCGGCCTGATGATCAGCCAGGTCGCGACCCTCTATATCGTCTCGCGCGATCGTGTCGCGGCCAACGACGTGGTCGACCTCTATCGGCTGAACGACCGCGCCTATTCGCTGGTGCAGCTGATGCACGACGCTACGCCCGAGGAGCGCAAGGCGACCGCATCCGGCCTGTTCAATGCCACGTATGCGCTGACCGTTTCGGACACCCCTGCCGTCACCTCTTCGATCGCCGGCGATGACCAGCTTGCCGAGCTGGAGGACATCCTGGTCGGCCGCCTGTCCAAGTTCGGCATCACCGACGCGCGCGTGCGGCGCGACCCGGCAACGCAGGAAGCCGATGCTCCGGACGGCCAGGTGATGAACAAGGATGTCGGCCAGGTCGAGCGCGATCTGTTGGTGCTGGCCGCCGATTTTGCCCAGAGCGACAAGCTGACGGCGTCGCTGCGTTTTTCCGACGGTCAGTGGCTGAACTTCACCGAGCCGATCACGCCTGCCGGGCCGATCCTCAGCGTCGACAGTCTGCCGCTCTATTCGCTGATCGCCGGGCTGGTCGTGGTGATGTCGATCTGGTCGCTGCGCCGACTGACAGCGCCCTATCGGATGATGGAGACAGCGGTGAACCGGATCGGCAAAGACCTGAAAAGCCCGCCGATCGCCGAGACCGGCAGCCGCGAGATCCGCGCCGCGGCAAAGGCGGTCAACGCCATGCAGATGCGCCTGCGCGACTATGTCGAGGACCGCGAGCACCTCGCGGCGGCGCTGGCACATGATCTGCGCACGCCGCTGACCAGGATGCGTCTGCGGCTCGAATTGCTGCGCAAATCGGCGGCGCGCGAGGCGCTCGCACACGACCTCGCCGACATCGAAAGCATCGCCAGCTCGGTGATCGACTTCGCCAAATTCGAGGTCACGGAGGAAAAGGCCGAGCGAATCGATTTCTGGTCGCTGGTGGAATCGGTCGCCGACGCATTCGAGGACGCTTCGTTCGAAGAGGACGCCAAGCCATCGCGCGGCCTGATCTGCATCGCACGGCCGGTGGCGCTGCGCCGCTGCATCACCAATCTCGTCCAGAACGCGGTCACCTACGGCAAGAAGGCGCATATCGGCGTGCGACGCTCGGGCGACACCATCACGCTCAGCATCCGCGACGAAGGTCCGGGCATTCCGCAGGCCAAGCTCGATCAGGTGTTCGCCTCCTTCGTGCGCCTCGAACAGTCGCGCAACCGCGAGACCGGCGGCCTTGGCCTCGGCCTCACCATTGCCCGTAACATCGCCCGCGGCGCCGGCGGCGAGATCAGCCTTGCCAACCATCCCGGCGGCGGCCTGCTGACGGAGTTGCGCCTGCCGCTGGCAGCTTGAGTCAGCAGGCGTTTTCCCGACTGCTGCCGGGACTGGATCAGCCGCGCCATCCTTGTGATAGTGCGGCACGCTCTACAGCGCCGCGCGTCCTCGTGGACGCGCAAAGGATGCTGTAGCGATTCAATTTGGTGCATGATCCTTTCCGAACCGAAGGTCAGCGACGCAAAAATCGATTCCGATTTTCGGGGTCATGCACGAGGAACCGAACCATGTTCTACGCGATCCTTGCCTATCACGCCGAAGAGACCGTCCAGTCTTGGACGCCTGACGAGGATGCAGCCCTCATGAAAGATCTGCTCGAGATCAACGACAGGCTGACACGCGCCGGCAAGCTCGGGCCCGCGGCCAGGCTGGGCGAGACCGCGAAAGCGGTCACGCTGCGCGGTCCGGGCGCCGGCATGGTGATCGACGGTCCCTTTGCCGAGACCAAGGAGCAGTTGCTCGGCCTCTATGTCCTCGATTGCGCGAACCAGGACGAGGCGATCGCGGTGGCGCGCGATCTCAAGCGCGTCAACCCCACCGCGGTCTACGAAATCCGTCCGATCGCGCTTTATCTGCCCGGTGCGCCGCTGGCCGCCGGCTGAGTCTTCCCGGCTCGTTTCAGACCGCGGTCGCGGCCGCGATTTCCTTTCCAATGCGAAGCGTCTCGCGCACCAGGAGATCGAGATCCTCGCGACGCGTCCGGTGGTTGGTGATCGCTACCCTCAGGCAGTGCCGGCCGCGTACCGTGGTGTCCGACAAGGCGGCGATACCATCTTCTTGCAGCCTGAGCATGATCTCGGTGTTGAATGCCTTGAGCCGTTCCTCGAATGCGCCGTCCAGGTGATGACGGAAGCAGACGATGTTGATGGTGGTCGGCGCCGTCAACTCGAGCGCCGGCTCGGCAAGGATCAACTCAGTCAGATAACCGGCCTGGGCGATGTTCTGGTCGATCAGCCGGCCGAACTTCTCGGCCCCGTGCTCCCTCAGCGCCATCCAGATTTTGAGCGCGCGAAAGCCGCGCGACGTCTGCAGGCCATAGTCGTGCAGCCATTGCCCGGAGGCGAGGCCGCGCGGGGTCGATTCCAGATATTCCGGGGTGACGGCGAAGGTGTTGCGGTGGGCAGAGGCATCGCGAACCAGCGCGCAGCCCGCCTCGAACGGCGCATGCAGCCATTTGTGTGGGTCGAGCGCGATGGAATGCGCCTGCTCGATGCCGGCCACCAGCGATCTGTTTTCAGGCGCGATGGCGATCAGTGCGCCGATGCAGCCGTCGACATGGAACCAAAGGTCCTCTTCCGCCGCCAGCGCGGCCAGCGCCTGCAGGTCGTCGATCGCGCCGGTGTTGACGGTGCCGGCGGTGCCGATCACGCAAGCCGGCTTGAACCCCGCCGCGCGATCCTCGGCGATGGCCGTCTTGAGCGCATCGACGTCGATGCGCAAATTGGCGTCCGTCGAGACACGCTGCATCGCCCGGTTGCCGAGGCCGAGCGCTTCCATTGCCTTGCGGTGGCAGGAATGGACCTGGTCCGAGGCATAGAAGCGCAACGGTCTTGGGATGGCGCCTACGCCCCTTTCGCGAACATCGACGCCCGCCTTGACATTGCGCGCCACGGTCAGCCCGATGATGTTGGCCATCGAGCCGCCGCTGACCAGCGTGCCGCTGGCCGAGGCCGGAAAGCCGACCATCTCCTTGCACCAGTCGACCACCTGGCTGTCCACGAGCCCGGCGGCATGGTTGCCGCCACCGAGATTCGAGCCCTGGATCGCCGCCAGGAAATCGCCGAGCGCGCCGGTGAAATTGCTTGAACCCATATACCAGGACCAGAAACGCGGATGGATGTTGCCCATCGGATAGGCCATCACCTTGCGGGCGACGTCGCCATAAACATCGGCGATGGGCGCCGGCTCGCGCGGCAACGGTGCCGAAAAGAAGGCGCGGACCTCGTCGGGCATCTCGCGCCACACCGGACGGTCTCGGACATCCCTGAGATAGCCGATGGCGTCGTCGACGATCCGATGCGACAGGGCCTGCACATCGGCCCAGTCCGACGGATCGAGGGTTTCTTCCATCACCGTCGTTTCCTGCAAGCTGTCCATCCGCTTCTCCCCCAAAGGCACGCGATCATTGCCTGGATCGTCGTGCGAGATCGTGGTGCGGCGCCGCCATCCGAATGGACGGCAGCGCCGCGTTGTCTTTAGGCCTCGAATTGGCAGCTTGGCGTCGCGCGCGACAGCGTCGTCTCCTCGGCGTCCATCTCCGCCTCGATGCCGTCGAAGAGCGGCGTCGACATGTAGCGCTCGCCGGTGTCGGGCAGCATGCACAGGATCACCGAGCCGGCCGGAGCCGTGCCAGCGATTTGGCGTGCCACGGCGAAGGTAGCGCCGCCGGAGATGCCGGTGAAGATGCCTTCCTGCTGCGCTAGCGCCTTGGCCCATTTGATGCCTTCCGGACCGGGGATCGGCACCACGTCGTCATAGTAGCGCTTGTCGATCGCCTCCTGCAGCACGTTGGGGATGAAGTCCGGCGTCCAGCCCTGGATCGGATGCGGCTCGAAGGCCGGATGGCTGGCGGCCGGCGCGCCGCCCGCGCCGCGCTCCTGTGTCTTGCCGCTGCCGATAAGCTGAGCGTTCGCGGGCTCGGCAAGCACGATGCGGACATCCGGCCGCTCGCGGCGCAGTACCCGGCCGACGCCGGCGACGGTGCCGCCGGTGCCATAGCCGGTGACCAGCACGTCGAGCCTCGAGCTCGCGAAATCGTTGATGATCTCGCGCGCCGTCGTCGCCTCGTGGATGGCGGCATTGGCTTCCGTTTCGAACTGGCGCGCCAGGAACCAGCCATTGGCTTCGGCGAGCTCCACCGCCTTCTTGTACATCCCAAAGCCTTTCTGGGCGCGCGGCGTCAGCACCACCTTGGCGCCCAGCATGCGCATCAGCTTGCGGCGCTCTATGGAGAAGCTGTCGGCCATCGTCACCACCAGAGGATAGCCCTTCTGCGCGCAGACCATGGCAAGGCCGATGCCGGTGTTGCCGCTGGTCGCCTCGACGACGGTCTGGCCCGGCTTCAGCCCATGGCAAGGCCGATGCCGGTGTTGCCGCTGGTCGCCTCGACGACGGTCTGGCCCGGCTTCAGCTTGCCGCTGCGCTCGCCTTCCTCGATGATGTTGAGCGCCAGCCGGTCCTTCACCGAGGCTGCCGGATTGAAGAACTCGGCCTTCACATAGATCGTCGCATGGGTCGGACCGAGATTGTTGATACGGATGACCGGCGTGTCGCCGACCGTGTCCAGAATGCTGTCGAACAGCCGGCCGCGACCGGCAGTGGTCCTGATTTTCAACTGCTGCAACATGGGCTTTTCTCCTCGCTATCTCACGTGCCGGTTACAGACCGGCGACTTCGGCGGCGCGGTTTCGACACTTTGCCGCGGTAGGTTGCTGAACCAGCCGCAAATGCGGCAACGGCGGCATTCCGGCACGGAATGGGGCTGCCGGATACCTGTCGTCTTTGGTGATAGAACATGGACCAACTGGTCAGCGTTGGAGAGAGCGTGGAAATATACGTGGAATCCACCCGACCGAGCCTGGACGACACCACCGCCGGCCTGTCCTTGCGACTGCTTGGGCAACTGACGATTGCCCGTGACGGCGAGCCGGTTAAGTTGCCTTCCTCGCGCAAGCTGCGCGCGCTGCTTGCCTATCTGGCGCTCGCGCCACATCCCGTCAGCCGCAGCCGGCTTTGCGAGCTTCTGTGGGACGTGCCCAATGATCCACGCGGCGAGCTTCGCTGGTGCCTGAGCAAGCTTCGCGGCGCCCTCAACGAACCGGGTCTGCACAGGATCGAGACCGAAGGCGACACCGTGGCGCTTCGTCTTGCCGATACGAAAGTCGATGCCGTCGAAGCCGCCGCTGCGGTTGCCGAAGGGATCGAGACGCTTAGCCTCGGGCGCCTCCGGGCGCTTGCGCCACTCTTCGCCGGCGATTTCCTTGACGGGCTGGAGCTCGATCGGAGCCCGCATTTCTCGAGCTGGCTGACCGCGCAACGCCGCCGCTTCAGCTCATGCCATGTCGCCGTTCTGGAGCACATCATCGCCCTTCTCCCGCAGGGGGCCGATGAAGCAGGCGCCTATCTGGACAAATGGCTGGAGCTGGCGCCGTTCGACGGGCGCGCGCATGTGGCGCTGCTGGAAAGCCTTGCGCGGCGCGGCCAGATCGGCGCCGGCGAGGAGCATCTTGCGACCGCGGCGGAGCTGTTTCACTCAGAAGAGCTGGATTTCACGCCATTGCGGGAAGCGTGGCAGGAGATAAAAGCCCGCCACTCCAGCGCGACGCCGTGCGCCCGATCCGGGCCGACTTTTGTGACCCCGCAACCGCCGATCGTTGCCGTCGAATCCGAACCCACCGCGTCGCGTCGGGCCTCGCTGGCGGTGATGCCGTTTGCGGAAAGCACGGTCAATTTCCGCGGCGGGCTTGCCGATGGCCTGACCCACGACATCATAACGCGTCTCGCCAAGCTTCGCGATTTCTTCGTCATTGCCCGCGGATCGGTCTTCGCTCTGGCCGAGAAGGACATCGCGCCGGAGGATGCCGGGCGCAGACTGAATGTCGACTATGTGGCGACAGGCTCGGTCCGCAGCCTTTCGGGCAGGGTCATCGTCTCGGTCGAGCTCGTCGAGGTCCGCACCGCGCGGATCGTCTGGACCGAGACCTTCGAGCACAGGCCGGACGAAATCTTCGTCGTCATCGACGATATCGGCAACAGCATCGTCTCGTCGATCGCGGACGAGATCGCGACCGTCGAGCGAAACCGGGCAATGCTGAAGGCGCCGAACTCGCTGAATGCGTGGGAAGCCTATCATCGTGGCCTTTGGCACATGTACCGCTTCACCCGCCAGGAAAACGAACTGGCGCAGCAGTTCTTCAACGATGCCCTGAAGCTCGACCCGACCTTCGCCCGCGCCTATGCCGGGCTTTCCTTCACCCATTGGCAGAACGCCTTCCAGCGTTGGGGCGATCGAGACCGGGAGGCGGCACTGGCTTTCGCAACCGCCGGCCACAGCCTTCTGGTCGATGACCGTAATCCGGCCGCGCACTGGGCGATGGGCCGCGCACTATGGCTGCGCGGCGAGCAGGACGGCTCGCTGCTCGAGCTGGCAAAGGCCGTCGACCTCAGCCCGAACTTCGCGCTCGGCCACTATGCGCTGTCCTTTGTCCACTCGCAGTCGGGCGATCCGCAATCGGCGATCGGCTCGTCGGATCACTCGCGTCATCTCAGTCCCTTCGATCCGCTGCTGTTCGGCATGATGGGCGCGCGCGCCATGGCCCATGCGCGGCTGGGTGAATACAATGAGGCTGCGGAATGGGCGCTGAAGGCGGCGGCCAGGCCCAACGCCCATGTCATCATCCTGGCGATCGCCGCGCATTGCCTGGCGCTGGCCGGCCGGCGGGACGAGGCACAGAATTTTGCCGCCGCGATCCGCACCACATGGCCTGACTATCGCGCAGACGATTTCATCGCCACCTTCCGCTTCGACCGGGACGGTGAAGCCCTGTTCCGGAGGGGCGCGAAGCTCATCGGGCTGAACTGATTTAGCGATACCCTAGTGTACCAGCGGGCCGCTGGCCTTTCTCCACGCATCGATGCCGCCCTGGATGTGGCGGGCGCTCGATATTCCGACATCCTGTGCCGCCTGCACGGCCATCGCCGAACGCTCGCCGAAGGCGCAGTAGAACAGGATCTGCTTCGCTGTCGATTTCGCCAGCTCATGCAGCATGCCGCCGGCCGCGATGTTCTCCTGCAGCCGCGCATAGGGCAGATGGATCGCGCCGGGGATGACGCCGTGGCGTTCCCGTTCCGACTGCTCGCGCAGGTCGATCAGCGCCACGTCGGGCCGACCGACCAGAGCCAGCGCCTGTTCGGCGGTCACCGACCAGCCCCGGCTGGCGATATCGTCCTGGTGCAGCCCCACCCGCATGTTGGCGGGCACGGCCACATCCATCATCTTCGGATTGGACAGCTTCAGATTGTTCATGATGTCGACATACTCGTCGACCGACTTCACCTGCAGGCGCGGGTTGAAAGCCTTTTCCTCGCCGATCGTCGACACCGTTTCGCCCTTGTAGTCATGCGCCGGGAAGATCAGCGTCTCGTCGGGAAGCTTGAGCAGGCGGCCGAAGATCGATTCATATTGCTGGCGCGGATCGCCGTTCTGGAAGTCGGTGCGGCCGGTGCCCCGGATGAGCAGCGTATCGCCGGTGAACACCCGGTCCGGCAGGATGAAGCTGTAGGAATCGTCGGTGTGGCCAGGCGTATAGATGACGTCGAGCGCCAGCCCTTCGATGGCGAGCTTGTCGCCGTCGGCAAGCCGCATCGACACGACATCGGCCTTGGTCTGCTCGCCCATCACCGTCACGCAATGCGTCTTGTCGCGCAACGCACCGAGACCGGTGATGTGGTCGGCATGGAGATGCGTGTCCACCGCCTTGACCAGCCTGAGGTCGAGCTCATTGACCAGTTGCAGATAGCGCTCAACCTTCTCCAGCACCGGATCGATGATCAGCGCCTCGCCGCCGCGGCGGCTGGCGAGCAGATAGGAATAGGTGCCCGAAACGGAATCGAAGAGTTGACGGAAGATCATTATCGGCCCCATACACCAGCGGCCCAGCCCGGCTGTCGGCCAAGTTTAAAACAAGCATGAGGTGCCCGCCAGCGAACACTTCATGCTTGATCTAAAGGCCGAACTCCTATCGCCGGAGCACCGCGCTCAGCACGTCCCGGATGCCGATCGCGCCGACGAAGCGCGAGCCTTCGTCGAACAGTGCCACCGGGGCTGTCTGCGAGCGGTGCATGGCGAGCATCACCGTCTTCAGCGAGGTGCCGGGATTGGCCCAGAACACCTGGGCCCCCTCCTCCGGCCGGCGCTCGACATCAGCGCAGGACACCCACACCGCGGGCTTCCCGTCACGTTCGGCCGCCGCCACCAGGCCGTGTTCATCGATCTTGAAGCGCGTCGTCTTGCGTCGGTCGAGCCAAACCCAGCCATTCTCGCCGTGTTCGAGATCGCGGCGGTCGCGCATCACGTTCCACGCCGTCAGCACCGAGAGAGGATTCACATTGGCGATGAAGTCGCGGACATAGCCGTTGGCAGGTCTGAGCACGATGTCTTCCGGGGCGCCGGTCTGGACGATGCGCCCGCCTTCCATGATGGTGATGTGGCTGCCGATCTTCAGTGCCTCCTCGAGGTCGTGGCTGACGAAGATGATGGTCTTCTTCAGCTCGGCCTGGAGTTGTAGAAGCTCGTCCTGCAGCTTGGTGCGGATCAGCGGATCGAGCGCCGAGAACGGCTCGTCCATCAACAGGATCGGCGCCTCGGTGGCGAAGGCGCGCGCCAAGCCGACGCGCTGCTGCATGCCGCCCGAGAGCTCATGCGCGTATTTCTTCGACCATTGGTCGAGATGCACCAGTTGGAGCTGCTTCTGCACCCGTGCCTTGCGCTCGGCTTCAGGCACGCCGGCAAGCTCGAGCCCGAAGCCGACATTTTCCTCAACCGTGCGCCATGGCAGCAGGCCGAACTGCTGGAACACCATCGCCACCTGCTTCTGCCGCAGCCGCCTCAAGGTCGCCTCGTCGCAGGTGACGACATCGACCGTGCGGTCGCCGTCCCTGACCAGCACCTGGCCGCGCGACACGACGTTGAGCCGGTTGACGGCCCTGAGCAGCGTCGATTTGCCGGAGCCGGACAGGCCCATCAGCACGGAAATCTCGCCCTCATGCACGGTGAGGCTAGCCCCGGCGCAGCCCAACACATTGCCGGTCTTTTCGAGGATCTCGGCGCGGGTGGCGCCTTTGTCGATCATCGCCAGCGAGCCGGCCTGGTCGGCGCCGAAGACGATGTCGACATTCTTGAAGTCAACCGCGACGGTCATTTCTTGCCTCCAACGCCGATGCGGGTCATCCGGTCGAGCACGATGGCTAAAACGACAATCGCAAGGCCGGCCTCAAGTCCTAGGTCGATGCGGCGCGAGCCCAGCGCGCGGTTGATTTCGGTGCCGAGGCCGCCGGCGCCGATCAGGGCGGCGAACACCACCATCGACAGCGACAGCATGATCGATTGCGTCAGCCCCGCCATGATGGTGGGCAGCGCCGAGGGCAGTTCCACCTTCCACAGGAGCTGGCGTTTGGTAGCGCCGAAGGCTTCACCCGCTTCGATGATCGCCTTGGGCACCGAAACCACGCCAAGATGGGTCAGCCGCACCGCGGTCGGGATGACGAAGATGATTGTGACGATGAGGCCGGGCGCGTTGCCGAGCCCGAACAGCGTCAGAACCGGGATCAGGTAGACGAAGGTCGGCAACGTCTGCATCAGATCGAGCACCGGCAGCATGACGCGATAGACCTTCGGCTTGTGCGCCGCCCAGATGCCGAGCGGCACGCCGATCGCCATGGCCATCGCGGCGGCCGCGACCACGAGGACCAGCGTCTGCACCGTCTGTTTCCAGAGATTCTGGTTGATGATGAAGATGAGGCCGATGAACACGCCGATGGCGAGCGGACGCGAGCGCTGCAGCAGCCATGCAATGCCGGCAACGACCAGGGCCAGCAGCACCGGCGGCACCATCAGCAGGAGGTCCACCGCCCCGTCAAGGATGAAATTCAGGCCATTTGAGAAGGCCCGAAAGACGGTATCGAAATTGTCGGTGAGGAAGCCGAAGAAGGCCTTGCCCCATGGCCCGATCGGAATTTTGTAATCAGTAAGGAATTTCGAAATCGGATCCATCTTTCCCCTCTCGGCTTCGCCGCAATTGCCGTACGGTCATCTCTCACAGCATATGAAAAAGGGCAGCCTTTTCCAGTGGCTGCCCTTTTCCGGAGTTCATGCCGGACTCAAAGCTTGCTCAGCTCCCGAGCGCGGTCTTGATGGCGGCCGCCGCATCGCCGCCGTCGAAGGTGGTCACGCCGGCTATCCAGGGAGTGATCGCGTCCGGATGCTTCTTCAGCCAGTCGGTGGCGACCGTCTGGGCGTCGCCGCCCTTGAGGATCGCGTCCATCATCTCGCCTTCCATGTCGAGGTTGAACTTCAGGTTGGCGATGAACTTGCCGGCATTCGGGCACTCGGTCGTGTAGCCCTTGCGCACGTTGGTGTAGACGGTGGCGGCGCCGAAGCCGCTGTCGCCCATGCCTTCGAGATAGGTGATCTTCATGGCGCCCATCACCGGATGCGGCGTCCAGCCGAGGAAGGCGATCCATTCATTGTTCTTCATCGACTGCTCGGCCTGCGTCAGCATGCCCGCTTCCGACGACTCGACCAGCTCGAACCCTTCGAGATTGTCCTTCGGGTTCTTGATCATGTCGAGGATGATGCGGTTGCCGTCATTGCCGGCCTCGATGCCGTAGATCTTGCCGTTGAACTTGTCCTTGAACTTGCCGAGATCGGTGAGCGTCTTGACGCCGGCGTCAGCGACATAGGTCGGCACCACGATGCCGTAGCCGGCGCCGGTCAGGTTGGTGCTGATCGTCTCGACCGAGCCGTCGGCGGTGTAGTCCTTGATGTCGTTGGTCATCGACGGCATCCAGTTGCCGAGGAAGACATCGAGGTCCTTGTTCTTCAGCGACGCCATGGTGACCGGCACCGAGAGCTGGATCACTTGCGGTTCGTAGCCAAGCGCGGTGAGCAACACCGAGGCTAGCCCGGTGGTGGCCTGAATGTCGGTCCAACCGACGTCGGACAGACGCACGGCCTTGCAGCTTGCCGGATCGCCGGCATAAGCAGCGGTCGTGGATAGAAGCGCCACCAGGCCGAGGCCGGCGACGAAGGATTTCATACGCGACATGAACTTTTCTCCCATTGCAATTCGAGGCGACGCGACGTCACGGTTCTTGCGCCCGCCTTGTTTCGTCAGCCAAACACCATTTTGATGTGGTTTCAAGCGGCGCCACATCACGAACAACGGCGCGCGCTGGCCATTCAGCGACATGCCGCGCTTTCCGGCGAGATCGCTTTTTTGGTGGAAGGAGCCGGCGCCCCTCCCCGCGCCGCGGCAATTGAGCTTAAAGACCCATATGGCCAAGCTTTACTTCAACTACGCAACGATGAATGCCGGCAAGACGACGATGCTCCTGCAGGCGTCCTACAACTATCGCGAACGCGGCATGACGACGATGCTGTTCGTCGCCGGCCATTATCGCAAGGGCGACAAGGGACTGATCTCGTCGCGCATCGGCCTTGAGGCCGAGGCCGAGATGTTCCGCGACGGCGACGATCTCTATGCCCGCGTCGCCGAGCATCACGAGCATACCACCGTGCATTGCATCTTCGTCGACGAGGCGCAGTTCCTCGAGGAGGAGCAGGTCTGGCAGCTCGCCCGCATCGCCGACCGGCTGAACATCCCGGTCATGTGCTACGGCCTGCGCACCGATTTCCAGGGCAAGCTGTTTTCCGGGTCGCGCGCCCTGCTTGCCATCGCCGACGACCTGCGCGAGGTGCGCACCATCTGCCGCTGCGGCCGCAAGGCGACGATGGTCGTGCGTCTCGGTCCCGACGGCAAGGTGGCGAGGCAGGGAGAGCAGGTGGCGATCGGCAAGGACGTCTATGTCTCGCTCTGCCGCCAGCACTGGGAAGAGGAGATGGGCCGAGCCGCGCCCGATGACTTCATCGGCTTTGCCCGTGGCTGAGACCAAGGAACCTGCTCGACATGGCCAATGTGGTTGCCTACCTCAAGCCTCGCCGAAGCCCTGAGCAGCGCCGCATGGCAGGCGTCGCCCGACATTCGAGCCATCGGCTGGCGAACAAATCGGGCGGTTTGCCGCGATCTGACACAAGAGATTTCGCGGCGCTATTCCGACGGCGCGTGTCGTTCGCAAAAACAAGAGCTTAAGGCGTATAAGCGTAACCGGGGCAAAACCGGTGGCGGCCGCGGCGTTATGACTCGGGGGTA
>NZ_LPVS01000059.1:0-7530 GCF_014843905.1 Mesorhizobium silamurunense
CGCATTCGCTCCGGTAATTGTATCCCGTACCGCTGGTGTTTGCAGCGTCGCAAGGCGCGATCCGAGCCGAACCGCAACGTTGCCGGCTGGAGCCCGTCTATGGATCAAAATTCTGATGTCCCGACCTTATGCCAAGCATTGGTTCACTGTGGCGTCTGCGAGGCGCTCGATCCGCGGCAACTGGTGGGATTCGCCAGGCATCTCGAAGGCGCGCCGTCGCTGCGGACGTTCAAGCGAAGGGCGAGACTCCGAACAGCCAGCCGTGCAGCCAGAGCCCGAATAATGCGAAAGCCACCAAGCCGATTCCCACAGCAATCAGGTCGCTAAGCGGTCGCACGACCGCGGGTGCCGGATCCCCGCGTGGAATGACGGCAATGAGATCGACAATCGCGTAAACCAGAAACGCTCCGAAGACTAGGAGCGAGGCAAGGTCGCCATTGGCAAGGAGGTGGCCGATGGCCCAAAGGATGATGCCCATCAGCATCGGGTGCTTCAGCCGATGCTTGATTGAACCCGCGGGCAAGTAAGCGGCTGCCACAAAGACGAATGCGGCGAGCAGCAACACCGACGCGACTTGGCTGCCCCAATAGGGCGGCTCGTAGATCTCAGGCGCATTGGGCCGATAAAGACTCCAGCCCCAGACGATCAGCACGAAGCCAATGATCGATAGGAGCGAATAAAGCCCCTTCCAGCGTCGCTCGTTTGTGGCGATTTGCGCATCACGAAAGCCGCCGGCGGCGATCCGAACAGCATGGATTCCGAAGAAGATCACGAGGCCGAAAACCAGGACTAGCATAACACATGGCACGGCACAGCGGCATCGCCTGCGCGCAGGTTCTTCGCGTTCAGCACGGAACCGCCCCGGTGAATGCCTGTGGCGTGGTATGCTTCTTCGCGTTCAGCACGGAACCGCCCCGGTGAATGCCTGTGGCGTGGTATGCCTGCGAGGTCCCGCACCGTTACTATCCATCCCGGTTATTATCGTCCGTAGTCTGCGGACGGTTCGCTCGATATCAGCGATGCGCGCTGCGGTAGCCATGTTCCGATCACTCCGCGGCGATATCGACAACCACGGCCGCACCGGCAATGAGGCCGGACTGGCGCACGCGGGTCGATCCGGTTCTTGACCGAGGAGAGATTGGAACTCCGCACTGACGATCTCTCAGGTAACCGGGTTGAAAGTTGACCTTCTATGTAATACCTATTTGGAATACGGTATTACAGGAGCAAACATGACCACCACAGTCACAGCCAAGGGACAGGTGACCATTCCGAAGCCGGTACGTGATCTTCTCGGCATCGTTCCTGGGAGCAAGGTTGATTTCCGTCGCGCCGCCGATGGCAGCGTGGTGCTTGCGCGTGCTGACAAGAAGCAGCCGGCGAGTCGCTTCGCCAAATTGCGTGGCCATGCCGGCAAGGGGCTCAATACCGACGCGATCATGGCGCTCACTCGTGGTGAATCGTGACGCTTGTCGACACCAACGTTCTCCTCGATCTTGTCACCGACGACCCGAAGTGGGCGGACTGGTCACTTTCTCAGCTTGAAGCAGCGAGCCTCGATGGGCCCTTGCTGATCAACGACGCAGTTTATGCTGAGCTTGCTGTTCGCTATGAACGCATCGAGCACCTTGAGGCGTTTGTCGACGGGGCGGGGCTCGAAATGGCTTCGATACCGCGCGCCGCCCTGTTTCTGGCGGGCAAGGTCTTTACACAATATCGGCGGGCCGGTGGATCGAGGACCGGTGTGCTGCCCGACTTCTTCATTGGTGCGCATGCGGCTGTCGCCCAGCTGCCGCTGCTGACGCGCGATGTAAGGCGCTACCGGACGTACTTTCCGCCATTGAAACTGATTGCGCCGAATATGTGAGCCGCCGCAGCGGCAGGGGAGGGGCCTTCTGCCAGCGCTTAAAGCCCAGACGCCTTGGTGAGATTGACCCTAAACCGGTCGCGACGGCGCTGACATTTGCGCGTCATTTCCGCCGACGCATGGCCGAGCTGTTTTTGCACGTAGCGTGCAACCCCGCGGCCGTGGAAGCCCAGGCCAGATCGTAACGAGTGCCCGGCAAAGAGCTCCCTCCGGCAGATCGCCGCGCACGTCGCCGGGCATGTTGTCCAGCAGCTCGGTGAGTTCGCGGCGCGCAATCATCCTGGCAATTATGGAGTGCAGTTCCAATTTTGCGAGGAAGAAGCGTAGCTCGACCTTTTGAAAGGCCCGCGCAGGGGGCGTTAGAGTCCGCTCGCCTTGGTGAGATTGACCCGGAACCGGGCTGGTTCAAGCGGCGGCCGATGCCTGCCGGCTGGCCGGCGAGTTGTCGCGCCGCGCCGAAAAACTCCTGGCTCTGTGGCGCCGAAACTGCGCGCCAAGGGCGCCGGCGAAGTGATTTTTCTGCTGCTCAACCAAGACGCCGTCTCGGGCTCGCTGACGACGAAAAACCTGTCGCGCTTTGCGGCGCGACGCCTGTTCGAGCGCCTCCAACAACTTGATGCCGCGCGCGAGCACTCCGGGCGCACCACCTTCCGGCTGTTCGGGCTCTAGCACGGGCAGCGATTAGCATAGCCGACCTAGCAGAGCATGCGATGATCGAGTTCGACGGGATCATGCAGGACCATCGCGTGACGAAAATGGCTGCCGGTCGCGATTCCGAATGAGCGGATCGTCAGCCGCAACAATAGTATGTTGGGCACCTATCTGTGGTGAAGGCAGGGGTTGGGATCGATCCGCTGCCAACCACGCTGGGCGACGCTGGAGAAGCGCTCGTTCAGGTCCTTCCGCCGGTAGTAGGTCTCACGCGAAGCGTATTGGCTCAGGCATCGGACCTGCGCAAGACGCCTCGCATCGCACTCGCGGACGAGGACTTGGATTCGCACGAGTCCCAACGCGCCTGTGAGTGTCAAGTATTCCAGTCGTGGCGCAGCGAGGCGGCAGTCTGGATTCGCCGTCCAAAGCCCCGCAGCAGTTGCGCGACAGTGTCGACCAGGGACGCATTCGTGGAGGCCATTGAACCGTCCGGCAGGAGAAGATTGTTCTCGAAGCCGACGCGAATATCTCCACCGAGCAACGCTCCCGCTGACACGCAGGCAGCCTCGTCGCGACCGAAGGCGCAGACCATGAAGGAGCGGAAGCGCGGAACGCCGGGAGAAAGAAACGGCAGCAGATCCGTTGGGCTCGATTGCTGTGATGCCGTATAGCGGCCAAGGACACGGCCGTTACTCCTTGATGCGTGCAGCCGATCGGCTTGCCCGGCTACTCTCGCATGAATGTCTGCACTTCCTCGGGCGTGACTTTGCCGTCCTTATTGACGTCCACTTTGTCGAAGATTCGCTTTTCGACGGTCGTCAATTCGTCGAAAGAAATCCCACCATCCTCGTTCGTATCGATGATGGCGAACATGATTTTCATCATGTGGCTACGCATGGCCATCATCGGCATGCCGCTCATCATCCTGGGCTGCATCATATCTCCCATCATTCCTTGCCCCATCATGCCCTGGCCCATCATTCCTGGAGACATCATGCCTCCTTGACCGGGCTGTGCACCCTGGTCTTGTCCCGTCGTATCCCCAGGCTCAGCGGGGGGCGTGGTTTGTGTGATCTGCGTATCGGCATGATGCGGGTCGGAGGCCGCCGTTTGGGCCATGGCGCCGCTCGTCGCGCCGATGGCAATGATGGCGGCTAGCGCTGTTGCGCGTGGCAGTGCAGTCGATGTCATAGCATCCTCCTTGCATTTTTCGACTTCCGTGAGCGCGGCGTGTATTCGACGCGGGAAGCCGGCAAACCGCCAGTCGCGGTGGAATTCCAATATAGGCCGACGGCGGCGTGGCGCATTTGCGCGAGATCAACTGTCCCCGCCGCACGAGCCTCGATCTGCCATCGTCATGTGCCTGCTTCGAGGACGGGTCTAGACCAGCCATCGCGACATCGCCTTCAGCTTGTGGCCGATCTCGTGCGTGGCGAAAACATCGAATATGCTGGCCTGGACGGTGCGTTCTTGGCACATTGTCGGCTCCGGCGGTGGCAGGAATTTGGACTCAGTTGCATGATCCAAGATACCTGAAACCGCCGGGTCTTGCTCGCGCAAAGCTACGATTCATGGCACAAAATCAATCACTTACCGTTTGTGAACGGAAACTAGACTAGCGTAAGCAGTGTTCCGGCCGGCGGCGTGGTAGCCAATCGACCCTCAAGAGTACGCTCACGCAGCACCGACCCAGGGCAAAGCCTTCACTCTATCTTGCCGTCTACAATTTGGATCCGGCGGTCCATGCGCGCGGCCATGTCGAGGTCATGCGTTACCGCAACGACCGTCTTGCCGCGTTCGCGCACCAAATTCTCCAGGATCGCGAATACCTGTTCCGAGCTCTTCGAATCGAGGCTTCCGGTAGGCTCGTCGGCAAGGATCAGGGGCGGATCATTGGCAAGTGAACGGGCCACGGCCACACGCTGGCGCTGACCGCCCGAGAGCTGGTCCGGCCGTTTGTCGAGATGCTCGCCGAGCCCCAGCGACGCAAGCAATTCGCCGGCCTGCTCATGCATGGCTGGCCGCGCAAGCCGGCCGAGCTTGCGCATCGGTATCTCGACATTCTCGCGCGCCGTGAATTCCGGCAGAAGAAAGTGGAACTGGAACACGAAGCCGAGCATCGACAGCCGCGTTGCCGCGCGCTCCCGCTCGTCCATCGGATAGGTATCGCGCCCGCCAATGCTGAGCGTTCCGCCAGTCGGACGGTCGAGCAGTCCGAGTAGATAGAGCAGTGACGATTTGCCGGAGCCCGACGGCCCGGTGATGGCGACGAACTCCCCTTCCTCGATCGAAAGCGTGACGTCCTTGACCAGGGTGACGGGAATGGTTTCCGGCAGCACGCGCGTGAGATTCTCGGTCTTGATCAGCACGCTCACGACGCACCCCTGATGATATCGACGGGGTTCTGCCGCGCCGCGCGGCGTGCCGGCAGGTAACCGGCCACCGCAGCCGAGCCGATCGCGAAGGCAGACGCGATGACATAGTGCAGCACGCTCCAGGCGATCGGCAGATGCGTCATCTCCTGTCCGGTCGCCGCAATCTCGAACCGCACCAGGGAGAGGCCATAGACCATGAAGAAGCCGAGCAGCCACCCGAACGCGGAGCCGGCGCTCCCGATCGCCACGCCTTCGAGCAGGAACAGTCGGCGCATGTCGCCCTCCGGGAAGCCGAGCGACTTCATGATGGCGATGTCGCGGGCCTTCTCGTGCGTGATGGTGGAAATGATGTTGTAGATGCCGAAGCCGGCAACGAGCATGATCGCCCCGACGACGGTGTACATGATGATATTGCGGATGACGAGGGCCTGGAGAATGGACTCGTTCGCCTCCTGCCAGGCCACGGCCTTGTAGCCCAGCTCGGCCTCGGCGCGATGCGCAACCGCCGGAGCACGGTTCGGATCGTTCAGCTTGATGCGAATCTCGTTGATGGCGTTCGGTCGCTCCGAAAGAATCTGCGCGTTCTTCAAGAGCACATACGCCTCGCCTTCGTCGCGGGCGGTGGTGCCGGTGTGAAAGAGGCCGACGATCTTGAAGTTGCGCGTCAGCCCTTCAGAGGAGACCACCGTTATCGTATCGCCGAATCTCGTGCCGAGTCGCTTTGCCATCGTGTCGCCGATGAGCACGTTGTTGCCGCCTGCCGCGAGGGCGTTGAAGCTGCCCTGAACGAAATCCTCCACGATCGGCGACACGCCGGGCTCGCGTTCAGGGTCGATGCCGATGATGGTCGCGCCTACCTCGCGGCTGGAATAGCGGATCACGCCCTGCGTCTTGAGGCTCGTCGCGAACCGCCCGGGAATCCAACTCGCCAGCCACGCGGTCGCGGCTGTCGGATTGATGATGCCGCGGCGGTCGTCGCGCGGCCTGAGCCCCGAAATGGCGACCGCGTTGAAGACGTCTTCGGCCGGCTGGCGGCGGGCCGTGCGCTGGTCATCGGTGATGTCGACATGCGGCATTGTGTCGACGAGTTGCCGTACGAAATCATCCTGTCCGCCCTGCATCAGCGCCGCCATGGCGATTGAGAATCCGACGCCGACTGCGACGCCGAGCACGGCAACGAGCGTCTGCCGGCCTCGGCCGGCGATGTGCGTGATGGCGATGTCGAGAATAAGCCGCATCGAACCTCACCTCTGCGCCGCCGCGATCGTCACGCGCGCGCCGTCAGCAACCCCGTTCGGGTAGGGCGAGACGACTTGTGCCCGCGCATCGATGCCCGACAGGACCTCGATGCCGTTGGTACCGCGAATGCCGGTGCGGATTTTGCGCCGCCGTGCCGCGTCGCCCTCGACGACGAAGATACTGTTGCCTTCGATAGCCACCGACGGGACCAGCAGGACATTCTTCGAGACTCGGATGACGATGTTGACGTCGGTCGACATGCCGATCCTGAGCGGCGTATCGTCCGGCAGTCGGAAATAGACGCGATAGGTCTTCGTCACCGGATCGCCTTTCGGTGTGATGCGATCGACAACGGCCTCCAGATTCTGCCCGGTAAAGGCATCTGCCCTGAGCAGTGTGCGCTGGCCGACCTGGACCCGCGGGATGTCCTCCTCATTGACCTCGGCGACCACGACAAGCGGCTTCGGCTCGCCGACCCAAAACAGCACCGTGCCGAGCTCGGCAACCTCTCCCACCTCGCCGTCCTGCCTCAGCACGACGCCAGGGCTCGGTGCACGCAATATGTAGGTTTCCAGGCGCGCCTTCTGCCCGGCCACGAGCGCCTCGACCTGGGATAACTCGCTCTGCGCCCGATCGAGAGCCTGCTGGCTCGCCGCATTCTTCTCAGCAAGCACGCTTTGGCGTTGGAACTCCTGCTCTGCAAGAGCTCGCCTTGCTTCAAGCTCTCCCAGAGCCGCGCGGACCTCGCTGTCGTCGAGCCGGGCGAGCACGTCGCCTCGCGCGACCCTTGCTCCTTCGCAGTTGCATTGCTCGACGATCCTCTCGCGCACAACCGGAGCCACCTTGGCCCAGCTATTCGGCTCGACCGAGCCGCTCGCATAGACGATCTCAGCGGCGTCGCCGCGCCAGGGCGTCACGATTGAGACAGGCGTCGCCCGCAGCAGATACCAGGCCGTTCCCCCGACCACGGCCGCTGCGACGACAATTCCCGCAATCGAGCCTCTCACCCGCATGGAGCGCTCCCTTGATGCCGGACGCCAAAATGCTGAAAATGGCCAAGTCCATAAAGCATTGCATGATGATTGTGACCAAAGCCAAGGGCAAAACCTACTTGGTCGACACGTCGATCAAGTAGGGCCAGGCCGAATGTGAAGAATTGCAATGTGAGCCGGACGCAGGAAATCCGCCGGCTTAGCCGCTGGCGACATCGACGTGAACCTTGCGGACCTGCCATCACAACCGCATGCCGATATCATTGTGAAAGGCAGCCGCGACACCGAATACGGCCACAAACGGCCTTCTTCGCCTCGCCGCGACCGCCGTATGATCTCCCGGCACATATGAGCACTGCGCTCAGCAGACGGACGCCATAAGCTCCGGTTCCCCGCGAGCGAAAGG